>JBFKTM010000070.1:0-9325 GCA_041636295.1 Oleiphilaceae bacterium | reverse complement strand
TCAATATCTACTTCTGCTGAAGGCTCAGTGAACGGAAAATAAGAGGGTCTGAATCGAACTTTTAGATCTTTCTCGAAAAAGACACGTAAAAATTCTTCAATCGTGCTCTTGAGATCTGCAAAGCTGACATTCTCTTCGACCAACAATCCCTCAACCTGATGAAACATCGGCGTATGTGTCTGATCAGAATCACAACGATACACTCGCCCCGGGCAGATCATCCTAAAAGGTGGTTTGCCTTGCTCCATCGTCCTGATCTGTACAGGCGACGTGTGCGTTCTCAACAATGAATTTGCATTAAAGTAAAAGGTGTCATGCATTGCTCTGGCGGGGTGATGACCAGGAATATTGAGCGCTTCAAAATTATGATAGTCATCTTCAATTTCCGGCCCAACTTCTACAGAATAACCTGATTGAGCAAAAAACTGTTCTATCCGTTGCATTGTTCGGGTAACAGGGTGTAGTCCACCGAGATCCTGCCCTCTTCCAGGCAGTGTTACATCAACCGCTTCAGATGCTAACTTTTCATTTAGTTGCAGTTGCTCAAGCCCATGCTTTTTTTCAACAATAACAGCTTGTACCTGCTCCTTCGCCTTGTTAATCAGTGCGCCCGCCTGGGGTCGCTCTTCAGCAGAGAGTTTACCCAGTGTCTTCAATAACTGAGTGATCTGACCTTTCTTACCAAGAAAATCAACGCGAACCTGATCTAATTCTTGTACCGTTTGGGCCTTTTCTACAGCGACAAGCGCTTCTTTAACTAGTTGCTCAAGATTTTCCATCTAACCTGCTCCAAAACAAAAATAGGGGAAGAGCTAGCTCTTCCCCTATTGTTCGACAATAACAATTTACACGCTTTACGCGATAAATCTAATTGTCTTGCATACTCAATACAATCGTGAAGAGCGACTTAAGCAAGTGCTGCTTTAGCTGTTTCTACGACTGCTGCAAATGCATTTTTCTCATTCATCGCCAGGTCAGCTAGCACCTTACGATCAATTTCAACATTTGCCTTTTTAAGTCCTGCAATCAGACGGCTGTATGACAAACCGTTTATTCGAGCACCAGCGTTGATACGCGCGATCCATAGAGCACGGAACTGACGCTTACGCTGACGGCGGTCACGGTAAGCATATTGACCTGCTTTAATAACCGCCTGTTTAGCGACTCGAAATACTCGGCTACGAGCACCGTAGTACCCTTTCGCCTGTTTTAGAACTTTTTTGTGACGACGACGTGCGTTAACACCACGTTTTACGCGAGGCATAGTGTAATCCTTCTATCTAATCGTTAATGGAGGCGATTATTGAGCTAACATGCGTTTGATCAATGGCTGATCGCTCGCCGCTACTAGCTTACAACCACGTAACTGACGCTTACGCTTGGTGCTTTTCTTCGTCAGAATGTGGCTAGTGAAGGATTGCTTGTGCTTAAAGCCGCTAGCTGTCTTTTTAAAGCGCTTCGCAGCCCCGCGCTTGGTTTTCATTTTTGGCATAATACATAACTCCGCATTCGTTAATAAAAGGAGTAACTCAGAAAATAGAAAACCCCTCCGGATTCATATTCAACCTTCAAATATTATCCAGAGAGTTCGATTTTCGTCATCGTTACTTTTTCTTTTTCGGGGCGATTACCATCATCATCTGCCGACCTTCCATCTTCGGCCTTTGTTCGACTACACCATACTCTTCCAAATCTTTTTCGATTCGAACGAGCAGCTGCATGCCGATCTCCTGATGTGCCATCTCGCGGCCTCGGTAACGAATCGTCACCTTGGCTTTATCCCCGGCTTCAAGGAAACGTATCAGGTTGCGCAGTTTTACCTGATAATCCCCTTCTTCCGTCCCTGGTCTCATTTTGATTTCTTTAACCTGGGTTTGCTTCTGCTTCTTGCGTTGTGCCGCTTTCTGCTTTTTCTCTTCAAAAACCTTTTTACCGTAGTCCATAATTTTACAGACTATCGGATCAGAGTCAGCAATTTGAACCAGATCTAAACTGGCTTGCTGAGCTGCCTGTAAGGCTTCTTCGATCGGTACAACCCCAACTTGGTTACCGTCCGCCCCTATCAGGCGGCACTCTGTAGCCGTAATATTTTGGTTAATTGGAGCTTTTTTTGCTCGGCTACCCTGACTATTACGCTTAATTGTTATTACTCCGCTGTAATCCGGCCTTTTTCCGCCATGTTTTTCTGGAACACTGCTTCAAGCGTTTCCAACGTCATAACACCCAGGTCTTCACCTGTGCGAGTGCGAACGGCGACCGTTTGATTCTCAACTTCCTTATCGCCTATCACAAGCAAATAAGGAACCTTGTTTAATGTGTGCTCACGAATTTTAAATCCGATCTTCTCGTTTCTCAAGTCTAGTTTCACTCGATAACCCAGATCTTGCAAACTTTCTGACAAATTTTGACAAAAATCAGTCTGACGATCAGTAATATTCAGTATAGCAACCTGTTCAGGCGCAAGCCAAAATGGAAATGCGCCTTCGTAATGCTCTATCAGTATACCTATAAATCGCTCAAAAGACCCTAAAATCGCTCTATGCAACATAACAGGGACTTGTCGACTCTGATCATCAGAGACATATTGCGCACTTAACCGACCAGGCATTGAAAAATCGACCTGTATTGTACCGCACTGCCATACTCGTCCGATACAGTCCTTCAATGAGAATTCAATCTTTGGTCCATAAAAAGCACCTTCACCCGGCAATAACTCCCAGTCAAGCCCTTTACTATTGAGCGCTTCTTCCAACGCGGCTTCGGAGCGATCCCAAACCTCGTCAGAACCAACACGTTTTTCCGGCCGTGTTGATAGTTTCAACAACACCTCTTCAAACCCAAAATCCCTATACACATCGTAAAGCAGATCGATAAAGCGAGATACTTCATCCTGCATCTGAGCTTCAGTACAGAATATATGGGCGTCATCCTGAGTAAAGTTTCTGACACGCATCAAGCCATGCAATGTTCCGGAAGGTTCATTACGGTGACAAGAGCCAAATTCTGCTAGACGCAAAGGCAGTTCCTTGTGACTCTTGAGACCTTGATTGAAAATCTGTACGTGGCAAGGGCAGTTCATTGGTTTAACCGCATAGTCTCTGCTTTCAGAGTGCGTAGTAAACATCATGTCACTGAACTTATCCCAGTGGCCTGAACGCTCCCACAATGATCGATCTACCACTTGAGGTGTCTTTACTTCCTGATACCCCTGACGATTTAAAACATTACGCATGTAATCTTCTAATACTTTATAAATCGTCCAGCCTTTTGAGTGCCAAAACACCATACCTGGAGCTTCCTCCTGGGTATGGAACAAGTCCAGCTTCTTAGCTATTTTCCGGTGATCACGCTTTTCTGCTTCTTCAATTCGGTGGAGATATGCTTTTAAAGCCTTTTTATTAGGCCACGCGGTACCATAAATCCGCTGCAGCATTTCGTTATTCGAATCACCGCGCCAATATGCCCCTGCAACTTTCGTCAACTTAAAGGCTTTTAGGTTAGCGGTCGAAGGGACATGAGGCCCCCGACAAAGGTCTATAAAATCACCTTGACTATAAAACGACAGATCTTGATCCCCAGGAATATCCTGTATTATCTGGACCTTATACTTTTCGCCTTTCTCCTCGAAAAGTTTTATAGCGTCATCGCGAGACATCACCGATCGAGTCACCGGCAACCCTTCTTTGGCCAGCTCCTCCATCCGCTTTTCAATAAGCGCTAAGTCTTCAGGGGTAAAGGGGCGTTCAAAAGCAAAATCATAATAGAAGCCATTCTCTACCACAGGCCCTATGGTGACCTGAGCAGCAGGAAATATCTGCTGCGTTGCCATCGCCAACAAGTGAGCGGTAGAGTGACGAATAACCTCTAAGCCATCATCATCACGTTCCGTAATAATGGCTAGCTCTACATCTTCGTCGATGGTAAAAGAGGTATCAACCAACTTACCATCAATTTTTCCAGCTAGCGCAGCCTTAGCCAAACCAGGACCAATATCTGCTGCAACATCAGCAACAGTAATAGAATTATCAAATGAACGCTGACTTCCATCAGGAAGAGTGATGACTGGCATACAATAAAACCCCTTTCAGTGGTGATCCGCACCAAAGATCACATGATCTCAAAAATCGAACGGGCGATTCTAACAAGATGATATAGCGATTGCTATGAGTAGATTGGCATTACTTCTGTAATAAATGATTTGGTTGCCACTATTTAATCGCCAACCAAATCACATACACTGAAAAACAGTTGATGCTACGCAGCTTCCTTGCGCTGTCGCTGCCCCCAAGCAAGACCCGCTAGCAGAAGTAGTGCGGGAATAAACATCCACTCCTTCGCGGGCCGATCGGTTTCAATTTCAACGGCTTTAATCTCCCAGTCAAAATCAATACCTGACTGTTCGGCCTGAGATCCGAAATCCAGACTATCTACCAAGATCCGGCCATCCTCATTGCGTAACTCAAGCCCTACCTTTTTCAGGCGAGAGACTGCTGTTTCTTCCTCTCCTAACAACAACATGATGCGTTTGTTTACAAAATCACCATCAATGGTTTCACCCTCAACAATAACCCTAAGCTGCCCTTGTTCAGGAACCGCATCAATCTCTTCATAGATTCGTTCTGCACTCACTTGCTCTAATGGAGGATATATCATATCCATCCAAAACCCCGGCCTAAACATAGTAAATGCAACAAGAACCAGAAATATCGACTCCCACCAGCGGGATCTAACCAACCAGTATCCTTGCGTAGCGGCCGAAAATACCAGCATCGCCACCACCGCAGAAAACACCGTGAGAACCAATTGATACCAATGATCAATTCCTATAAGCAACAATTGCGTATTAAAAATAAACATAAACGGTAAAATAGCCGTTCGGATATCGTAGGTGAACCCCTGAACTCCCGTGCGTATCGGGTCAGCGCCCGATATGGCGGCCGCCGCATAGGCTGCCAAACCAACCGGTGGGGTATCATCGGCTAAAATACCAAAATAGAACACAAACAAGTGAACTGCGATGAGCGGTACAATAAGACCATGCTCCGCTCCAAGCGTGACGATAACGGGTGCCATCAGTGTTGAAACGACAATATAATTTGCAGTCGTTGGCAGCCCCATCCCCAACACCAGACTAATGCCTGCAGTAAATATCAACATAAGAATCATTGAGCCGCCAGAAATGAACTCTACAAACTCCGTCATGACTAAACCAATGCCTGTAAGCGTTACAGTACCTACCACAATACCTGCCGCAGCCGTTGCCACGCCAATGCCGACCATATTTCGTGCACCTGTAACTAACGCATGAAAGCAGTCATCCACCCCTTCTCGAATAGTGTTCCAATAGTGATCTTGGTTCCGAAAGAGACCAAACAAGGGTTTCTGAGTTAGTACGATAAAAATCATCGTCAGAGTTGCCCAAAAGGCCGAAAGCGCCGGTGATCGCTGCTCTACCGCCAGCATCCAAACCAACACGACGACCGGAAGCAGATAGTGCAATCCTGCTTTTACAGTAGGCCCCACCTCCGGCAAATGAGTGATATCCATTGAGTCATCGTCAACCTCAAGATTCGGGAAGCGAGAGGCATATTTGATCAGCGCAACATAGGTCACCAGCAACAAGGGAGCGATAATGTAAACGGCCTCATCACCAGCAAGATCCTTAATCCAGCCAATGCCATAATAGACAGCTAGCGTTATAAGCATCAGACCCACCAAAACCGTCATAAAGGACAATAGTTTTTGAGAGATCGTTGCTTTCACTGCGCGCTCGACACCTTTCATGTTGAGCTTTAATGCTTCCAGATGAACAATATAAACCAATGCCACATAAGAGATCAGCGCCGGAAGAATAGCGTGCTTTACTACCTCTAAGTAGGAAATCCCCACATACTCAACCATTAAAAACGCAGCTGCCCCCATAATAGGAGGGGTTAACTGACCGTTCGTTGATGCCGCAACTTCTACAGCTCCCGCTTTGGTCGCTGGAAAGCCAACCCTCTTCATCAAAGGAATAGTAAACGTTCCAGTCGTCACCACATTTGCAATTGAAGAGCCTGATATTAGGCCGCTTAAGCCGCTGGACACCACTGCCGCCTTGGCAGGCCCTCCGCGCATATGCCCCAGCAACGAATAAGCCACCTTTATGAAGTAATTGCCAGCCCCCGCGCGTTCCAATAGCGCCCCAAAAAGAACAAATAGAAATACAAAACTGGTTGAAACTCCCAGCGCCACGCCAAAAACACCTTCAGTTGACAGCCACTGATGAGACATTGTTTTATTTAAGCTGGCCCCTTTATGGGCAATCACATCCGGCATATAAGGCCCTGCAAAGGTATAGACCAGGAACACTATCGCCACAACCATGAGAGGCAGCCCTAAACTTCTTCGTGTTGCCTCTAATAAAAGGACCATGCCGATAAGGGCGACAACAACATCTACCGTTATCGGAGCACCGGCACGTTGTGCCAGCTGATCCCTAAACGCCAGAAGATAAAGGGCGCTGGCCGCCCCGGCTAAAGCAAGCCCCCAATCATACACAGGTATCCTCCCTGTGCTGTTTTTAAACATCGGGAAGGCCGTAAACGCTAAAAACAAAGCAAAAGCCAGGTGGATATATTTCGATTGATCTTCGTTAAAAACCCCAAAGTTAAATTCAAATGGTAGTGGCGATGCCACCCATAACTGGAACAGAGACCAACACAAAGGGACAATTAATAGAACCTTTGCAGGCAAGCCGGAAGAGGCACGCCCGCCAGTTTCAGACTGAAGCATCTCTTCGATCAGTTTTTTATTGTTATCCGCCTCAGACAAATCACTCTGATTTGATTTTGCTTCACTCATAATACAGGACACTCAGTCTTTGATGTTTTTAAGAAAAAGCGCTTTTAGCAATCACTAATATGGCGACCAATACAAGCAAGAGATTGCTAAAAACACTTTTAAAGGAGATAAAACAAAGGGAGGTAAACGCTCCCTTTGTTACACACGGCTATGCCTTATTTAATAAGACCGGCTTCTTTATAGTATTTCATCGCTCCTGGATGCAGTGGAGCAGAAAGACCATCTTTTACCATTGCCTCTTTTTCCAGATGCTCAAATGCCGGGTGAAGCCGTTTGAAACTGTCGAAGTTTTCAAATACCGCTTTAACCAGCTGGTAGACAACATCTTCAGGAACAGCCGAGGAAGTAACAAATGTAGCCCCTACCCCAAAAGTAGCCACATCGTTTTCATTCCCACGATACATGCCACCCGGAATTGATGCTTTACGATAATAAGGGTTTTCTTTAATTAGCTTATCAACTGCAGCGCCGCTAACGTCCACAACAACACTATCGCAAGAAGTTGTTGCCTCTTTAATCGCGCCTGAAGGGTGCCCTACGGTATAAACCATCGCATCAATTTTATTATCACAAAGAGCCTTAGACTGCTCAGAGGCCTTGAGTTCTGACATGAGTTTGAAGTCATCCATCTTCCAACCCAGCTCATCCATAAGAACCTCTATGGTTCCGCGCTGCCCAGAACCAGGATTACCGACGTTAACTCGCTTACCTTTTAAATCAGCAAATGTTTTGATTTCCGAGTCTTTACGCGCAATCACAGTGAAAGGTTCTGGGTGAACTGAAAAGACCGCACGAAGTTCTTTATTTGCCCCCGCATCAGAGAACTTGCTTGTACCGTTATAGGCATGATATTGCCAGTCTGACTGGGCAACCCCCATGTCCAGCTCACCTTCACGAATAGTATTCAGGTTGTAGATTGACCCACCAGTACTCTCAACAGAACAACGTATGCCATGCTCTTTTCTGGACTTATTAACCAGTCGGCAGATCGCCCCCCCTGTTGGATAGTAAACACCTGTCACTCCACCCGTTCCAATCGTGATAAAGCGCTGCTCTTTTGGCGCAGCATTAACACCTGTTGTAGCGGCAATACCTACACTAGCAGCCATTATTACCGATGCTATTTTCGTTTTTAAGGCCATATCTATTTCCTTTATTTATTACTTTCCCCGGTGAAAATTCTGAGGCCGAGAATCTCACTGGGCAGTTTGGGAGACGCATGAATCAAAATCACATTTAGAAATTAGCCTATAAAAACAATAAAATAAAGTCGATATCGTGATTATTTAAACGCTTAATAGACCAAAGTCGTACTATTTCCTTCTGATAAAAATAGAAAAAGCCCTTTTAAGGGCTTTTTCTATTTTGGCGCTATTACATTAACCAGCCGCAGCCTCTGAAGCTTTAGCCTTGGCCACCATTTTGTCAGGCCGCAGCAAAAATCTTGCAAGGGCTGGCAACAACCAGATCGAACCGATCATGTTCCAGATAAACATAAAGAATAGAAGTATTCCCATATCTGCCTGGAATTTAATGGGTGAGAATATCCAGGTAAATACCCCTACCGCCAACGTTAAACCAGTAAACGATACCGCTTTGCCCGTTGTACGTAAGGTCTCGAAGTATGCCTCCTGCAAAGGTTTCCCTTCTATTAGTAACTTTTCAAGCCTTGAATAGATGTATATACCGTAGTCCACCCCGATTCCAACACCAAGCGCTATAACCGGCAGCGTGGCAACTTTTATTCCGATCCCCATTTGAGCCATTAACGCTTCACAAAGCACGGAGGTTAAGCCCAACGGGGTAACGATACAAATAACAGCTCTAATTGAGCGGAATGTGATAAAACACAACGTGCTCACAACGGCGTAGACAAAAATCAGCATCATATCTTTGGCTTTTGAAATGACCTGATTTGTTGCAGCTTCTACACCGGCATTACCTGCCGCCAATAAGAACGTAAAGTCATCACTTGGATTTTCATTTACAAAGGTCTCAATCGTATCAACGACTTCTTGCAAGGTTTCTGCTTTGTGGTCTTTCAAGAAAGCCAATACAGGTGTCATATCACAGTTAGTGTTGATCAGACCAGAGGGCGCTCTCTGAATCGATGAGTTAATGATGGTTTGGTTACGGGACAGTTCAAACCACTTATAGTTACCCTCGTTTAGTGCTTTCGTTACCAGCTTGGATACGGTTACCAACGATGCGGTTGACTCAACACCCGGTGAGTTCTCTAGCGTCCATTGGAGTCGATCCATCGCATCCATTACCCGATAGTCAGTACACTTCTCTTTATCCGTCTCAACCATGACAACCATAACATCGGCACTGGTACTGTAGTTGCCAATTATATACTCGTTATCCTTGTTGTATCGTGAGTCCGGACGAAGTTCAGGCGCACCTTTATCAAGGTCGCCAATTTTCAAGTCTTTCTGGTAATAGATACCGAGACCAAAACCGAGAATAGCGATTAATACAG
>JBFKTM010000069.1:0-9376 GCA_041636295.1 Oleiphilaceae bacterium | reverse complement strand
GTGCGCCAAGGGCGGGCAGAAACCCAAAGACAGGTGAGTCTGTGCAGTTAACGGCAAAGCATGTGCCGCACTTCAAGCCTGGAAAAGAGTTGAGAGATCAAGTAAATGACAGCTTAAAGGCGGGATACTAGTCTCTAGCTGACGCTTTTCTTTCGTGATGTGTTATGATTGCGGGTGTCTAACGTCGACTGCCTGTCGCTAGTTGGCGGGCGGTTTTACTATTGAGATATCAGGAAAAGTTATGTCGTTAATTCGGCGAATCATTATTGTTTCGATTGCCCTAATCGTCTTGTTGTTTGGGATTTTATTTTCTATTCACAACAATCAGATGGTGTCGGTTGATTATCTTTTGGGAAAAACGCCAGAGTTCTATCTCTCTTTCTGGCTGATCTGCGCCTTTGTGGTTGGTGGGCTATTAGGTATGGCGGTTAGCAGTACAGCCATCATAAGGCTTAAGGCTGGTGAACGCAGCTCTCAAAGAAAGATCCGTCGTAGCGAAAGTGAAATTACACGCTTGAAAGGGGAGTCAGTCTAGGACTTCCAATGGGGACTGTATTACAGTGGTTGATGCTTGTAGTGGCGATCGGAGTCGGTTGGGCGCTCGGCTATACTGCACGTAAAGAAAAGTCCAAGGATCAAGACCCGACACTCCCATCTAATTTAAAAGATCGCCTCAAAATTCTTTTCAAAACTTACTCTGAAGAAGCGATTGACTCCTTTGTGCAATCACTGGAAGTGAGTAGTGAAACAGTCGGAATGCATCTTTCTATCGGCTCTCATTTTAGAAAAAATGGTGAAGTGGAGAAGGCTATTCTGGTCCATCAAAATTTAATGTCCAGACCTGAAGTTCCCAAGCACTTCACGGAAGAGGTTACGTTTGAATTAGCAAAGGATTATATGTCTGCGGGCTTATTGGATAGAGCTGAATCTCTATTGCTGCAGCTAAAAGCATCGAAGGCATTTGGGCAGAAAAGTTTAGTGTTATTAATGGATATTTATCAGCAAGAACGCGAGTGGATTAACGCCTTGGATGTGGGGCGTATGATTCAGCTTTCTAAAGGCAAGGATGTATCGGTTGCTCTGTCCCATTACAGTTGTGAATTAGCAGAAGAAGCGATTAGCCGAGATGACTATTGGGAGGCGCGAGATAGACTAAAGGAGGCTCTGGGATATGATAAATGCTGTGTAAGAGCCAATTTGCTACTTGCTGATCTACACCTAAAGGGGAAGCACTACGCCGAAGCGGTAGCGGTTCTTCGTAAAATTGAATTGCAAGATGGTCGGTTTGTGACCGAAGCGATCCCGCAACTTTTAGAGTGCTCTCTGCATTTAAAGTCTGAAGAGAAATTTCGGCGTTATTTGCAAGGTATTTTGGCTAAAAAAGCGTCCACCAGCGTTATCTTGGGGATAGCTGAAAGTTTTGATCGTGAGCTCGGTATGAAAGCGGCAGAACGTTTTTTAATCGATAGTTTAGCTGATAAGCCAAGCCTTAGAGGGTTGGATCGACTGGTCGATTATCAGTTGGCAGAAGCTGCGTCGAACTCAGATCTAAGGCATTTAAAAATAATCAAGCAAGTGACTACCTCTATGTTAAAGGATAAGCCCGTCTATCAATGTGTTGGTTGTGGTTTTTCTGGTTCGCAGTTGCATTGGCAGTGTCCTAGTTGTAAGCAGTGGGGGTGTGTGGCACCTATTCTGGGTGTTGAAGGCGAATAATGCGGTTTGGCTAAGCGCTATTTGCTAGTTAAGGTTGCATGCCAAGTGGGGTAGGGCAACTTTTCGGCTCGATGGTGAGTCAGGTTTTGTATAGAGCTGGTTTAATTTTTTTGATAATCCACAGTGTTAGGTTTTTAAATGAGTAAAAATAATTTATCCCCTGTTATCGTTGCGCTAGATTACCACTCGGAGAAAGAGGCTTTGGCGATGGCGGATCAGCTGGATTCAGGGCAGTGTCGCGTTAAGGTGGGTAAGGAGCTCTTTACGCTATGTGGACCTTCGATATTGGAAAAGCTACACCAGCGGGACTTTGAGGTGTTTCTGGATTTGAAGTTTCATGACATTCCAAATACTACGACAAAGGCTGTTCAGGCTGCCGCAGATCTAGGAGTCTGGATGGTGAATGTTCATGCTTCGGGAGGTCGTCGAATGATGGAGTCCTGTCGTGAGGGGTTGGAGAAATATAGCAGTCGCCCCAAGTTAATTGCAGTGACCGTACTTACTAGTATGGAGAGGTCAGATCTAAAGGATATTGGTCTTGATGTGGAACCATTGGAGCATGTAAAGCGTCTTGCTAGTTTAACCCAGGATGCTGGCTTGGATGGTGTGGTTTGTTCGGCTCAGGAAGTGGTGGCGCTTCGGAGTATTTGTCGTTCTGACTTCAGCCTGGTAACCCCTGGAATTCGCCCTGCGACTGCTGCCCAAGGTGATCAACGTCGTGTCATGACGCCGGTAGAGGCGGTGGCAGCAGGGTCTGATTACTTGGTTATCGGACGGCCAATAACGCAGGCTGATGATCCGGCTGCCGCGCTAGAGTCGATTTTGTCTACTCTAGGCTAAAACTGAGCAAGGTGTTGCAGCACCTTGCGTTGATCTGTTTGGCGTAAGGTCGGTTTTAAACCTACATCCCTTGTTTTTCAAATCTACATCCCTTGTTTTTCAAATCGGTTGCTAATTAACAACCAGATAAAGAACGGTCCACCGAGCAGTGCTGTAATAATGCCGACAGGCATTTCTGCCGGGGCGATTATGGTCCTGGCGAAAGTGTCACAAATCGTAAGAAATAAACCGCCAAACAGCATTGTGGCGGGAGCTAACCGGCTATGCTCGGCACCAAATATGAGTCTGCATATGTGTGGTGCCATCATCCCTACAAACCCAATCGGCCCACATAACGCCACGACACCGCCGACCATCAGTGATGTTGCAATAAACAGGATTACTTTCGTTTGCTTGGCGTTTACGCCTCTGCTGATTGCAATTTCTTCGCTAATAGTGAGAAGGTTTAGCTCGCGAATAAGATAAAAAACAATCGCGCAACCACTAACGACAAACGGAAGTAGGCGTGCGACCGACTCATACCCGACGACTTCTAGTCCTCCCATAAGCCATCTGAGAATTCGAGTAGAGTCAGTAAAGTTACTGAAGTATTGCGTAAAAAGTATGATGCTGGAAAAGAAAAAGTTAATGGCGATTCCCGCAAGCAGCATCGTTGATGTGGAGAATCCTTGTTTCAGGCGCGTGAGTGAGTAAACCAGGGATATCGATAAAGCTGCGCCCAAGAATGCAAAAAGTGTTTGCCCACTCACGCCAGCGAGAGTGATGTTTAGTCCTAACCAGATATATGAGGCGGCTCCAAGTGACGCTCCGCTGGCAACGCCTAGTGTAAAGGGAGTGGCCAATGCGTTTCTAAACAGTGCTTGAAATGCCATGCCGCTGAGGGCAAGGGCGGAGCCCGATAAAAAGGCGATAATGACTCTAGGAACTCTTATCGACCAGAAAATGTCGTCTTCGATTGTGTGTTGTGAGTCAAAAACAACGCGTAAGGGGATCTCTGTCATGCCGATAAAGGGGGTGGTGACTAAAGCTGCTAGTGTGATGGTAAGCAGGGACAGAATCTTCAGCTGAAAGTTATCAGGTGTGTTGCTGGTCATCGAACCACCTCGGGTATAACGATAGGGTTGTGGCTGATAGGGTGGTCTGTAAAGAGAAACGCTTTATCGTAAATAGGTCGTAGCGTTTTATTGTTCATGCAGTCGCTAACGTTTCCGAGGAAGGCTGTTTTTCCGTCTTTTAGGGCTAGAATGCGGTCGCTCAGTAGCGCTGCATGATTGATGTCGTGTGTCACCATCAAAATGGTAGTGTCTCGCTCCCCATGCATTTTTTTGAGCAGCTGAAGAATATCTGTTTGATGTTTAGGGTCGAGGAAGGTGGTTGGCTCGTCCAGCAGCACAATACTCGTTTGCTGGGCCAGGGCGGCGGCGATCAATACTTGTTGTTTTTGGCCTCCGCTCAGGGAGTTCATTGGTCGATTTTCGTACGCGATGGTCTCAGTCGCAATCAGTGCCTCCCGTACGGCATTAAAGTCTTCTTGGTTGGGGGAGGTAAAGGGGCTTAGATGGGGGTATCTTGACAGTAATACAAACTCCGACACTGAGAACGGAAAGTTGGCCCCTCCCGCCTGGGGGACGTAACTGACAAGTTTGGCTAGATCTTTCTGGGAGAGTTTGCTGATCGGTTGGTTGTCTAGCTTTATCGCGTTGTTGTCCGTAGTGTAAATATTTGCAATACACTTTATGAGGGTTGTTTTCCCTGCACCATTGGGGCCGATAATAGATAGAAACTCACCTGCCCTGACGTCGCAACTTACTCCTTGGAGAATGGGTTTGCCATTGATGGTGTAGTTAACATTCTCTAGTGTTATTGTTGGGGCGGGCATGGCTACAAAGTCTCATGAATGTTCATTAATTTTGGTTATTAGGGGTGTTGCTCGTCGTTGAGGGAGATGTTAGGGTGAATGATGCGTAAAAGCTGCCTGATTATCTGAATGAATCGTGGTCCGGGGATAACCATGTAGTTATCGGTAAGAACATGTACTTGGTTGTTTCTGGTTGCTGAGATGTCATAGCTCTCTTTCCACTGATTCAATATGGACAACTGCGTTATTGATTGCTCGTTAAGATTCGGAATGATGTCAATAATAATGTCTGGATTAAGATTGATGATTCCTTCTCCTGACAGAGTGGGAAAGGCCATGTCTCCCTGGTAGGCGTTCTGGCCGCCGGCTATTGTAATCATTTGACTATAAAATTCATCGTTGCCTGCAACAAATATATCACTTATCTGTTTGTCTTCCGGTTGGCGGCCAACGGTTATTAAAATCCGGGGGCGTCTTAGTTGGCTGGTTTTTTCAGTAATCTGTTTAATTTCCTCTCGTAGACTTTTTGCCAGTCGCTGGGCGTTTTGGAGTCTATTGGTTGCTGCGCCAACGGTTTCGATTGAATCAATTATACCTTCAATGCTGCTGTTGTTGAGGGTGATATTATTGATGTTAAAGGGGGCAAGCTGGCGTCGTGCCTTTTCATGTTCGGTCAATGAAACGATGAGAGTGGGCTGCAGAGCAACAATGGTTTCGTAGCTTGGGTCGCTATAACCGCCAACTTTGGTGATAGTGCTTACCGCAGTAGGGTATTGGCAGAAGCGGGTTACACCGACCACTTGGTCGCCGAGACCCAGTGCAAAGAGTATTTCCGTAATGCTGGGGGCAAGAGAGATAATCCGTTGAGTGATTTGGGGAAGTTGGTCACTGGGTTTTGGTGTGTTTGATTTTGAATTTAGCCAGTCAGATATCCAGAATGAGCCTAGAATAATAGCTGCTATAGCAATCTTTGGTCGATGTGTGTGGAGTTTTTTCATATCTGAAAGGCTAGTTATAGGTGATGTCATTTAATCTAAAGTTAATTTCCAGCTGTTTTGTAGAGGCGATGGCTCGGTGGTTTCGCTTTGCTGGGGTGTATGTCGCTTTCAATGCTGCTAAGTGGGCGGCTTTATCTAATCGAGTGTGTCCGCTGGAGTGGATTATATCAACAAAATCGACCTTACCGTGCTCATTGATTCCAATGGATAGGGTAACAATCCCTTCCTCGCCTCGTCGGCGTGAAAATGGTGGGTATCTAAGATTGAGCGGGGTCGTCGTAGAGGCTTCTGTAAAGGTGACTGATGGCCGTTGAAGTGCTGTCTGGCGAGGTTCGATAGGGTTTCTTTCCGCTTGAATAGGGTTACCGGTTTTTAGTTTAGCTGTTTCTTCTAAGTGGCTTGTCTTTTCCAATTGAGCAGGATTATTGGCTATTTTATGGGCGACTCTATGGTTTTTTGGGGCGTTGATTATGGGCAGAGGTATCTTTCGGTTGGTTTTAGTTTCTGAATTTGTTGCCGGGTTAATTGACGGGAGGCTGCCTGTATCGGGTCGCTCTGTTGAAGCGGGGGGCGGGGTGATGGATTTGGTAGCTAAGTGGGGTGCTGTATATGTGTAATTGAGATCTACATGCATCGGGGCTGGGCTTGGGCTGGAATAAGTGGTTGTATCTGCTGTAGTGAGATGGTGTGTAATAACTACTAGGTGAATGGTTATAGAGAGTAGTAGTGCCAGAAAAGCATGTGAGGGGGTCATGATTTTCGCTTGGGTTTATAGGCTGTAATGACGCTAGTGGTGAGTGTTATTTTGGACAATAAAAAACCCTGGGATATTTCTATTCCAGGGTTTTTAGAATTCTGGCTCCTCGAGCTGGGCTCGAACCAGCGACCCACGGATTAACAGTCCGTTGCTCTACCAACTGAGCTATCGAGGAACAAATCAGTTGAGGCGCGTATACTAATAATCTTGCATGGATTCGTCAACCCCTTATCTTAACTAAAATAGTAAAAAGCCTTGGGGGAGGGTGGTGAGTTGTCTATTGTGATTTCAAAGTACGTGATAGCGTGGTGGTGCGTGTTACAGGTGTTGTCGCGAAATGGGGGGAAGGGGGAGGTGGCCGTGTCACAGCATTGAATGTGACACGGTTTTTGATTACTAGAATCGGTTGTTAATTTAACGCCTTTTTGATTCTCGCTACGGCTTCTTCGAGTATCTCCATACTGGTGGCAAAGCTCAAACGCATGTGTCCAGGCGCACCGAATGCTGAGCCGGGCACTAAGGCTACCCCGGCTTTGGAGAGTAGCATTTCTGCCAGCTCGACGTCAGTAGAAATGCCTTCGCAGGCATCAATAGCGTCTTGAAAGCTAGGGAATACGTAGAATGTGCCATCTCCTTCTACGCAGCTAACGCCGTTGATTTCGTTGAGTGCGGCAACTAAGTAGTCATGCCGTTTTTTGAACTCTGTGACCATCTGGCCAACGCAATCTTGCGAGCCGTTTAGTGCGGCCTCTGCTGCTGCTTGTGAAATTGAAGCCGGATTGGAGGTGCTTTGAGATTGTATCTTCTTCATTGCGGCAATGACTTTTTGTGGGCCTGCCGCATAACCAATGCGCCAGCCAGTCATTGAGTAAGCTTTTGATACACCATTAAGGACAAAGGTGCGATCATAAAGCTCTGGGCAGGCATTCAAAATGTTACTGAACGGCTCGTCACCCCATAGGATGTGCTCGTACATATCATCTGTAGCGACCAAGATGTTCGGGTATTTGATGAGAACATCGGCGAGTTTGCGTAGTTCATCTTTTGAGTAAGCAATACCTGTTGGGTTGGACGGGCTGTTAATGACGACCAGTTTGGTGCGCTCAGTAATGGCACTCTCAAGCTGCTCGGGTGTGATCTTGAACCGTTGCTCCTGATTGGTTTCGATGATAACAGGTGTTCCTTCAGCAACGATAACCATGTCTGGATATGAGACCCAGTAGGGTGCTGGTATGATGACTTCATCGCCTGGATTGAGCAGTGCTAATGCCAGATTGAAAAAGCTTTGTTTGCCACCGGAGGATACTAGAATCTGGTTGGGTTCATAAGAGAGATTATTGTCTCTCTGGAATTTATTGATAATGGCCTGTTTGAGGCTTGGGGTTCCATCAACCGCTGTATATTTTGTTTTACCTTCATTAATTGCCTTAATGGCTGCCTCTTTAATATGTTCCGGGGTATCGAAATCGGGCTCACCAGCGCCTAGGCCAATAATGTCCTTACCGGCTGCACGCAGTTCAGCGGCTTTGTTTGTTACGGCAAGAGTCGGGGAAGGTTTGATTTGTTGTACACGGTTAGAAAGTTGAACGTCCAAGCTTGCTATCCTCAATAAGGAGTGTTCAGATATTAATATTGACTCGCACAATTAGGCGGCCATTTCACAGAGTAAATCGCGAGCAAAAAGCACTGCGCGAAGTCTCGCCGGTTTTAGCGTCTAATTTTGAATGGCCAAAACGTGCTAATAATAGCATTTAAAAAACGCTTGGGATATGGATTTATAAGGGCTTGTGTTTGAAAACACGGCTTTTTGTTGAGAAGTAATATGGCAAATGAATTCAAAGTTTATTCGAGTTTTAAACCAGCAGGTGATCAGCCTGTAGCAATCAGTCAGCTAATAGAGGGGATTGAGGCAGGGCTTACCCATCAAACATTGTTGGGGGTGACTGGGTCGGGTAAGACATTTTCTATCGCTAATGTGATTGCAGCGGTGAAACGACCCACTATTATCATGGCCCACAATAAAACGTTGGCGGCACAGCTTTATGGTGAGTTTAAAGAGTTTTTTCCAGAGAATGCTGTTGAGTATTTCGTCTCTTATTATGATTACTATCAGCCTGAAGCTTATGTGCCTGCGTCAGATACGTTTATTCAAAAAGATGCCTCAATTAATGAACATATAGAGCAGATGCGCTTGTCAGCGACCAAGGCGCTTCTTGAGCGGGAGGATGCCATTATTGTAGCAACGGTATCTGCTATCTATGGCTTAGGTGATCCAAAGTCCTATTTGAAAATGATGCTGCATCTTGATCGTGGCGACAAGGTAGATCAACGTTTCATACTGCATCGCCTGACGGATCTTCAATATACGCGTAATGATGTCGAACTGCACCGGGCGACCTATCGCGTAAGAGGCGATGTAATTGATGTTTATCCGGCAGAGTCAGAAAAAGAGGCTGTCAGAATCGAACTCTTTGATGATGAAGTGGAAAATATCTCTTATTTTGATCCACTAACCGGGGAGGTGCTTAGACGCGTTCCTCGGGTCACTATCTACCCCAAATCTCACTATGTAACGCCCCGGCAGACGGTTTTGGATGCCGTAGAAGAGATTAAAAAGGAGTTAGAGGAGCGGCTTCCCCAGTTGCGAGACAATAATAAGCTGGTTGAGGCGCAGCGACTCGAAGAGCGTACCCGATATGATATCGAAATGATGATCGAGCTCGGTTATTGCAATGGTATTGAGAACTATTCCAGATATTTATCTGGACGTGAACCGGGCGAAGCACCGCCTACACTGTTTGATTATCTCCCGCCAAATGCGCTGTTAGTGGTGGATGAGTCCCACGTAACGGTTTCACAGATCGGGGCAATGTATCGGGGAGACCGATCGCGAAAAGAGACGTTGGTGGAGTATGGTTTCCGGCTGCCATCGGCGCTGGATAATCGACCAATGAGGTTTGATGAGTGGGAACGAATCTCTCCCCAGACGATTTTTGTGTCGGCGACGCCGGGGAACTATGAAGCCGAGCATGCAGGCCGCGTGGTTGAACAGGTTGTCAGGCCGACGGGCTTGTTAGACCCGGTGTTAGAGGTTCGCCCTGCTACGACTCAGGTAGACGATCTTCTCTCAGAGATTCATAAGCGGGTAGACGCCAAGGATCGAGTGTTGGTTACGACGCTAACTAAACGCATGGCTGAAGACCTGAC
>JBFKTM010000068.1:0-9376 GCA_041636295.1 Oleiphilaceae bacterium | reverse complement strand
ACTGAGTCCCGACCAGAATCACTGCCCAAGAGTTCGCTCAGAATATCAAATAGCGTGTTGTGTGATACTACATGTCCCTTAGCCTGCGCGAGCGTTTCCATAATGGCGAATTCAGATGGTGTTAACTCTAAAGGTTGCTGATTTAGCCGACAGAGTCGCCGCTTGAGGTCCAAAATGAGAGGGGTATTGGCAACTGACAGCAGCCCAGTTCTCTGCGGTTTATCCTGCAAAGCCCTATTTTGCATTGAATGTATCTGATCTGAGTGTTGCTGGGTTGACTGTTTCGGGAGTGAATGTTGTTGCTGTAAAAATTCGGCCTCTTTGGCTGGGCAGTCAACGGGGATGTGAGAGCAGTGGCGAAGTCGTTTTTCGATACGCAGTTGCAGTTCTTTCGGATGAAATGGTTTGCTTAGGTAGTCATCGGCACCTTGTGCCAAAGCTGATATGCGTGACTCGCAATCCTGCCGAGAGGAGATGACAATTATCGGAACGGACTTTATGGCTAGAAGATCATTCAGCAGTTGAAGGCCATCAGCATCGGGTAAGGATATATCGAGCAATACCAGATCATAGTGATGCTGTTGAAAGTACGCTAATCCCTTTTCGGCAGAGGTCGCATTTGTCATCTGATAGGCTGCACTGCACAGTAATTCGCAGATAAAGTCTGCCAGCATTACATCATCTTCGATGACCAGAATAGAGCATTGTTTCATGGTTTAGGTGGTTTGCCTTTGAAGTTGACGAACAACTAACGAGTAAGTGTCTTCCTCCCGACCTATCCTTGATTTTGGGTGTGGCTCTCTTTTGAGTGCGCGGTATTCTATAGTGCTCTAGCCCTTGGTGCAACAAGGTAAAAGGGGACGTGCGCCCTTTGCCGTACTGACAAACCGTATAGCATGCCTCCATGTTAATGTTCTGTTAATCCTGTGTTAATAACATATCAAACAGCTGTTAAAGACATTCATTTTAACTCCTATAAGCTCTGTTTCTATTTAATTATCCTGCAGAAGTAAGCAACGGTACTTGTGTAAGGGCGGCAAAGGAACTGTCGATTTATTCTGCATCGGGAGCCCAGGAGGATGAGGCCCCATGCCACACGAAACTGAGATCAAAGAATGTCGAAATTTGCCGTTATGGTTGTTGCCATAAGCTTGTATGGTGTCTCTTTAGGGAGCCTTGCTCATGATCTTCATGAGTCCAAACCGGTCCAACAGGCGCAGGACATTACTATTGGACGAATGCAAGGTTACACCACTGAGAAGTGTCTGGAACTTGAGGCCAGGCAAACCATTGAATACCGCTATCAGTCACCTAAACCGTTGCTTTTCCATATCCATTTTCACACTGAATCCAGTACCGAAATACCGCTGGAGATTCCGGAAGCACAGACCCATTCAGGCCTCTTTACTGCCGATACTACTCAGGAGTATTGCTTTACCTGGAAAAGCCCAGTTGCAGCGACCGAAGACTGGGTAATGCACTTTCAATACAACATTCAACCACTAGCGAATCCACAACAATAAAACATTTAGGAGGGTTGCTTCTCGGAAACCACAAATAACAACGATGACACGGAAAGAGTAATTGGAGATGAGCGCTATCTGCAGTTACCCAATGACAGAATAATGTTCAATTTATGAGGTAAGTATGATTGAAAAGCCCAAACGCAGGCTGATTGGCAAGGTCAAGTCGACCTGGCTAATGAGCTTGTTATGCTCCATGGTGGTGGTTGCTACCCCCGCCTCTGCGTCACACTTTCGTGGCGGTTCCATCAGTTGGCAGGCGGTAGAGCTTGATGCGGATGGATTGGTCAATGATATTGAAGTCACAGTGAAAACTGCGTGGGCATTGAATGGCCAGGACTCTCTATCTTCACTGGCGGCCTCCCCGGCATTATCCTTTTCTAAAGAGTCTGAGGTGGTTGTTAATATAGGGTCTGATTATACCCTGGAAACGACGGTTTTTACCTCAAAGAACCTAGATCCTAATACTCAGTATTTGGTGTCGTATGGTAGTTGCTGCCGTATCGGAGGGCTAGTTAATAATTCTAATGGCAGTTTTGATATTCAGGCCATGGTTTTTTTGAAGCAGGGAAACCTGGCGCCCAAAATTGATTTGCCCATAATCTTCGAAGTACCCAGGCTGCAATCTGATGGTGTATCCATTTTGACAGATTACACCTTTAAAGTAGGCGCGGGTGACCCTAATGCAGATAAACTGCGGTTTAGACTTGCCAATACCGCTGAGATGGGGGGGGGCGCTAATCCTTCTGGGTTTAACATTGATCAGAACTCAGGATTAATCACCTGGACCGGATCAGGTAACCTGCCTCCTGGAAAATATAGTGCAGGTATTGTCGTTGAGGATGTTGATTTTACTGGCGCACAAAAATCAAAAAGCCATGTGGATTTCATTCTGGATTTGCAGTCCAAGGCGGCTGTCGGTTATACACCATCGGTCAATATTCCTAGCTCCAAGACGATTAGAGTCGAGAAAGGCACATCCTTTAGTTTTGATATAACCAGTGGTTCTGCGATCAACACTTCAAGCCTTGGCGACATTCAAGGGGCGCTGACAGAGCCTACGGAAAGTAATTTTGTCTTTACTCCAGGCCCTGATGGTAGTGGACTTGATCCGGCGACTTACCCGATTACTTTTGAGATCAAAGATACGGGTGGCACCACTACGAAAAACTACCTTGTTCTAAATTTTGTTGTGGTCGATCCCAATGCGCCGAAGATCATTAATATCGATCAGGATAGCACGGTCTATAGCGGTGTCGCTGAACACTTGGTTGATGCCAATGTTGATGCGTTGGTAACTGACGCGGATAGCGCCGATTTAAACGGCGGTGCCCTGAAATTCAATGTGTCCTTTGTGGATGGTCAGTACGAAGTACTGTCTATTAAATCGGTGGGTGATGGTAGTGGCGAAATCCGCTTATCGGGTAGCGATCTATTTTTTGAGGGTAATCAGATCGGAACCATTGATAGCATTTATGATGGTAGCGGCAAGGCCTTACAGATCAATTTTACGACTGCCAACGCTACCCCGACGGCGGTGCAGGCGCTAATACGAAGTCTGACCTATGCCGATGGTTTTGTATTGCGATCTCCAGGTATTCGCAACCTGTCAATCTTCATCAAAGATGGCGACGGTCGTAGCAACACCTATGATCTGTTTGTTGATGTTCAGGATCACCCTAGCAAGCCCGCTGGCGGGGGGCCACTGGAAGCCAGTAACTCACTGACCATTCCAGATGGTGCAACCATTATTCTAAGTACTTCTGATCTGCACTATGCGGATGCGGATACACCGGCAAGTGGTATAACTTTAACCGTCAGTAATATTGTGCATGGCCAGTTTGAGCTAACCAGTAGCCCCGGCACTCCAGTCACAAGTTTTACCCAGGAACAGGTTGATCAGGGATTGGTGCAGTTTGTACATGATGGATCTGGCTTGCAGCCTGGCTATGATGTGGTGGCGACTGATGGTACTACCCCTACATCCGCTTCTTCAGCAGCTATTTTCTTCAGTGTAACTAGCACAGCGGCAGTGAGCCTGAATGAGAATATTACATCCGTGACCACTGTGACTTCTGCAGCTGTGGTGGGTACTCCGGTATACAGTATTGTGGGTGGTGATGATGGTTCGCGTTTTGTAGTTGATCCCTCTACTGGTGCATTAAGCTTTGCGGTCGCACCAGATGCTGAAGTTCCGACTGATGCAAATGGCGATAACGTCTATATGGTAGATGTACGGGTGACTGATGGTGCGGTAAATGATATTCAAACGGTTGCCGTAACAGTACAGAGTGTGAATGATGAAGCACCAGTAATTAGCAGTAATGGTGGAACCGCTACTGCGACGATCAGCATGAGTGAAAAAAGGACGGCTGTAACTACAGTTACTGCGACGGACTCCGACGGCCCAAGTGTCAGTTACTCCCTTACCGGTGGTGTTGATCAGGCGAAATTCACTCTCAGCGGTGGCGTATTAACATTTATCACCGCGCCTGCTTTTGATAGTCCTACTGATAGCGATGGTAACAACAGCTATATCGTCGAAGTGACAGCAACCGATGGCGTCAACACTGATGTGCAAACCTTGACCGTCGAAATCCTTAAGGATAGCGATGGTGATGGTACGCCTGATGTAACTGACCCTGACGATGACAATGATGGTATTCCAGATACCACCGAAATCACCAATGGAACCGATCCAAACGACGATGATACCGACAATGACGGTACTAAAGACAATGCCGATTCTAATCCCACTAACGCTTGTATTCCAAGTAATACAGTAGCGGCCTGTGACAGCGACGGTGACAGCATTCCAGACGGAATCGAAATCGCCGCAGGAACGAATCCAAACGATGACGACACCGACAATGACGGCACTAAAGACAATGCTGACCCTGGTCCCACTAACGCTTGTATTCCAAGTAATACGGTAGCGGCCTGTGATAGCGATGGTGATGGCATTCCAGACGGAATCGAAATCGCCGCAGGGACCAATCCAAACGATGACGACACCGATAATGACGGCACTAAAGACAATGCTGACCCTGATCCCACTAACGCTTGTATTCCAAGTAATACAGTAGCCGCCTGTGACAGCGACAGTGATGGAGTACCAGATGGGGTTGAAATCGCCGCAGGAACCGATCCAAACGATGACGACACCGACAATGACGGCACTAAAGACAATGCTGACCCTGGCCCCACTAACCCTTGTATTCCGAGCGATACCGTAGCGGCTTGTGATAGCGATGGTGATGGCTTGACCAATGCGGTAGAAGGTACTGCTGATACCGATGGCGATGGCACGCCTGATTATCAAGATCTGGATAGTGATAATGACGGTGTAACCGACCAGGAAGAAACTGCCAATGGCACTGATCCGAAAAATAGTGATACGGATAATGACGGTGTACCTGACGGAGTCGAGAAAACTGACGGTACCGATCCACTGGATCCTGAACTTTATAAAGACACGGATGGTGACGGTCTACCCGATTATGTAGAAGTGATTGGTGGTAGTGATCCGACTAAAGATGATGTCCCACCGAGTGTAACCGCACCGCCTGAAGTGACGATCAATGCCAACGCACTGTATACCAAGGTCACTAAAGGGCAGTTGGAAGCGCTTGGACTGGCGACGGCAAGTGATAGTCGAGATGGTACCAGCTGTTGCTCTCCATTCCCGAAATCACTGATAGATGGAGAACCTTACTTCCCACCTGGACGTCATGAGATTACCTGGGAAGCCACCGATGAGGCTGGTAACAAAGGCCAGGCGGTGCAGATCCTGAATGTATTGCCACTGATCAGCTTCAGTAAAGATCAGACCTTGCCTGAAGGCGCTGTCAGCAAAATTAGAGTGATTCTAAACGGACCCTCACCGGTATACCCAGTGACCGTGCCTTATACCGTTAGCGGTACGGCGACCAGTCCTGAGGATCACAACTTAAGCAGTGGTGTGGTGGTGATTGAATCAGGTCTGGAAGCAGAGATTCCATTGAACGTAGTCTCAGATGAGTTCTCTGAAGCCCCTGAAACCGTTGAACTGGTGATGGATAGTGGTGTGAATCGAGCACCGAAGAGTACTCACACCACCACTATCAGTGAGCAGAATGTGGCTCCAAGCGTTGCACTGCAAGTGTCGCAAGATGGCAATAATAGCCTGATCCTGGCGAAACAAGGTGGAACTGTGACGATTGTGAGCAGCGTTACCGATGCAAATGCGGGAGATACTCATCAATATCAGTGGGATAGCGAGTTGGCCATTGTTGATCTGGACACAGATCCAACCACTCTGACTTTCTCAGCGGCGGAACTGAGCGCAGATAAGGCTTATATCGTTAAATTGACCGTGAGCGATAACGGTAATCCAGTGGAAATGGCTAGTACCCAGGTCCGTTTAAAAGTGATGACGGCGTTACCGGCACTGACGACGGGTGACAGCGATGGCGATGGAGTCAGCGATGCGGATGAAGGGCTAGGCGATAAAGACCAGGATGGTGTGCCGGATTATCTTGACCGTCATGATACGGCAGACAGCTGTAATGTGCTGCCTGAACAGGTCAGTGATGTTGATACCTTCCTTACTGAGAGTGAGCCGGGCCTCTGCCTGAAATTGGGAGCCTACTCACTGTTTGCGACTCAAGGTGGTTCACGATTAATGCTGGAAGAAGATATTGCTGGGAACACCGAGGATGATCTGATTCCTGATGATGTGATTAAAAACATCGGTGGTATTTTCGATTTTGTCGTCGACAACTTGCCTACGGTCGGTCAGAGCGTCAAGGTCGTTGTACCGCAGCGTAACGCGATTCCAGAAAATCCGATTTATCGTAAGTATATGCCGGTTACCGGATGGGTTGACTTTGTCGAAGATAGTAATAACAGCATCGCGTCAGCCGAGGGCGAACCAGGATTCTGTCCTCCTGCGGGCAGCAATCTTTACAGCAACGGATTAACCCCCGGCCACTGGTGTGTACAACTCACACTCGAAGATGGCGGTGCAAATGATGCTGATGGCGAAGCCAACGGTGTGATCGTTGATCCAGGTGGTGTCGGTGTACTGCAAGGGGACGCGATCGCGACGAATGGTGTGTTAAATACCTCCGGTGGCGGTTCAGTCGATCTTTGGAGCCTATTGTCCCTAGCTCTTCTAGGCCTAATTCGAGTGAGAACCAAACGAGATTCAAAATGAGTAAATATAAAACCATTAATAGTAGTTTAAACTGCGTGTTTGTAGCAGGTCTGTTAGCCGGGGGGATAGTCTCCCCGGCGCAGGCCGAGTCAAGCGATGCACCGGCTGAAACGCGCTCAGGGCTGATGGATGTCTATTATGATTTCTATCTGAGTGGCACTGTTGGCGCAGCTACCACCACTGCCGACAAATCAGAATTGAATGATCGCTTTACAAGTCAGGGCTTCAATGCTGATATCTATTCGGTAGATGGTAAACGACTGGGCTGGAGTCTGGGGCTGGGGTATGACATTAGTGATAACTGGTCGTTGGAGCTGAGTTACTACGATCTTGGCGAAATCGACATGGTATTCTGGTCGGCCCCGGTTGCTAGCAGCCTGGCTAACATCCACCCAGAATCTGGTGATGGTTGGTCATTGTCTGGTAAATACCGTCATTCGTTAACAGAGAAGCTGGATCTAACCGGTCGACTAGGATTACTGGACTGGGAGGGCGACTACGGCACCAGCAAGCTCAGCAATGGTCAGCAAATCGGCACAGATAGCGATAGTGGCACCGACCTATTCTATGGTTTGGGGCTGGATTACCGCGTTAACTCGCAATGGCGATTAACGTCCCAGCTGCAACGCTTCGAATTTGATCGGGATGCGACGCACTATTTCGCGGTCGGTTTTGAGTACCGCTGGGATCGTCACACTGCGAAGCCGGTGTCACTTAGCCAGTCTGAGCCTGTTTCACAACCACCTGCGGAGAATGTAGCCGCGCCTGTGGCTGTCGTGGCTGAGCCTGCGGTTGTTGCCGTGCCTGTCGTGAGTGATGGCGATCAGGACGGAGTAAACGATAATGATGATCGTTGTCCGCAATCGGTGGCAGGTACTGAGGTGGATATCAACGGATGCGCAGTAGATAGCGATGGTGATGGCGTAGCCGATCATCTTGACCAGTGTGCCGATACCGTTTCTGGTAAAGAGGTCAATGAGGTGGGATGTGTGCGGTTCGAAACCCAGACGTTGACCTTTGAGTTGAATGTAAAATTCAACACCGGTTCTTCCGATATTGACCAAAGCTATACTCAGCCGCTGGAAGAGATGGCGCTGTTATTAACCCAGCACCCAGAGGTTAAGGCCGTAATTGAAGGACACACCGATAATCAGGGGCCTTCTGCTTACAACCTAAGGTTGTCAGAGCAGCGAGCACAAGCGGTTGTGGACTACCTGGTGACCAAGCTGGAAATCAGTGCAGACCGTCTAACTGCGGAAGGACTAGGTGAAAGTCAGCCCATTGCAGATAATGCATCAGCCGACGGACGTCAGAACAATCGCCGCGTTATTGCTGTGATTAGTGTAAAGGAGCAAGTCGAGAAAACAATGAACTAAGCCATTAGTTTATTGATAAGCAGTTAACCGAGGAGATATTTCCCGGTTACCTGCTAACCTACCCCTAATAACCTGTTTTGCTAACTCCCTCTGTTATGTCACTCGTTTCTATTTCTTAAATCTTCCCCCAAGACTAAAGTCAAAACAAATCATCTTAGTAGGTCATTATCTGAGTAAGCGATAGAGAAAAGTCGGTGAGATCTAAGTCTGCGATGGAACGGACTATTGTTGTCGAAGCCGTGTATGTGAAGAGACGTTATTCATTCATAACTTCTAAGAAGAGCCATTTAACCTAACGTCGTCAAATCTGTGAAGATCATAACGGTCTGCTTAAAAAAGTTGATAACTCTATTAAATTGCAATGTAAGCAGTGTTAATATGCGGGCTGCTTTGTAATGAGCTAGCTGTAAATTGATTATTGGAATGATTTTTAAAGGATTAGAGTGTGATTAAAAGAACTTTACTTGCTTGTTTTACAACTATTTTACCTTCCATTGTTAGTGCCGCTCCCATACTGGATGATTGGGGAACCAGCACTTCTGTTAGTTCTGCGGACAATTGCCCAAGCTACTGTACCGGTAATTTTGAATTCAATGAAAATGGTGGTGCAAACCAGTACTCAGCGTATTCAGAGCTAAACAACGTTGCAGGTAGTGGTAAAGCGTTTGCCCAGGTAAATGGCGCGGGATATACGCCTATACTGAAAGCCAGCGTCAGTTCAAATGATGGAACCGGCATGTGGGCTTCCGCTTGGGGAATTCAGCACTACACATATACCGGCTCTGAGTCCATGGTGCTTGACTTGAATCTGAATCTACACGGTTCCGTGTTCGGTGATGGACAAATTCGAGGTGATGTCGCCGTTATTAAAGGTGATACTTTGCCGTGGACGTCTGATATGGCAACGTTGATCTATGAGCTTGTTCCATCAGATGATGTGCTTGCAGACGAATCGCTATTTATCACCGGTGGATATGATCAGACGGTAACCTCAACGATATCCATTAATCTGGAAGCGGGTGATAGCTTTTTTGTTCGTGCAGACCTGAAAGCACGAGGCAAAAGAGGTGGTAGTGCCGATGCTTTCAATACGTTCACTATGAATTTCAGTGATAACTCTCTGCTCCAGGCAACAGGCCAGGCGGCAACGGGTCCCGAGCCAGGAAGCCTCGCGTTGCTAGCGTTAGGGCTTGCGGCAGTAGGCACCCAGAGAAAACTACGCGCAAAGAGCTAAATAGTTCGCATCTATAATTGATTATTTTTAACGTAGGTGGGGGTTT
>JBFKTM010000067.1:0-9410 GCA_041636295.1 Oleiphilaceae bacterium | reverse complement strand
TATAGAAAGTAGATGTGATTTTCAATCGGTTCTGTAATCGGGCGATGCCACACGAGGATATAGGCAGAAAAGTATGTTGGAAATTACTGATGTTTTTTCTCAGACTGCATTGATACTGTTTATAGCCTCAGTAATCGGGCTAATCGCTATTAAACTAAAGCAGCCATTGATTGTGGGTTTTATTGCCGTCGGAATCTTGCTTGGGCCTTCTTCTTTAGGCTGGGTTGCAGCTAATGATCAAATTGATCTATTGGCAAAGCTCGGTATCTCTCTCTTATTATTTATTGTTGGTCTTAAGCTAGACTTGCACATCATTAAAACGATGGGGCCTGTTGCCTTGGCGACAGGTATAGGCCAGGTGATTTTTACTTCTCTGGTTGGTTATTTTATTGCTGTCGGGCTTGGTTTCAACCATACCGAATCCTTGTATATTGCGGTCGCTCTAACATTCTCAAGCACTATTATCATAGTTAAGCTGTTGTCAGACAAACGAGAAGTCGATTCTCTACATGGCAGAATTGCAGTAGGTTTTTTGATCGTTCAGGACATACTTGTCATCGTAGCAATGATCGGGCTGAACGCTTTGAGCGGTGCTGAAGTCAAAGGCAACGTAGGCCCAAATGTCATTCAAATATTTGCATATGGGTTCATATTTCTTTTATTGATTGGGTTATTAATGCGGTTTGTGTTAACCCCTCTTCTTCATGTGTTGGCACAGTCTAAAGAGCTGTTATTAATATTTTCCATCGCGTGGGCCGTTTCACTTGGCGCTTTAGGGCATTACTTAGGCTTCAGTAAAGAAGTGGGTGCCTTTGTTGCGGGCGTTTCCCTTGCTTCCACTCCCTATCGTGACGTGATTGGCGCAAAGCTTGTCAGTTTACGAGACTTCTTACTGCTGTTTTTTTTCGTCGATTTAGGGGCGACCTTAGATCTGTCTATTGTTGGTGGTCAATTTTACGATGCAATGGTCTTTTCGCTGTTTGTCATCATCGGCAACCCATTGATTGTAATGGTCATCATGGGGTTAATGGGGTACCGCAAGCGCACAGGTTTTTTAGCTGGGCTTACGGTTGCCCAAATTAGTGAATTTTCCCTAATTCTTGGCGCTCTTGGGGTTTCACTTGGCCATATTGGCGGCCATGTGCTCGGCTTGATCACGCTGGTTGGCCTAGTCACGATCAGTGCATCGACTTATATGATTTTATATTCACACAACCTTTACGCGTTTCTGATGTCTTGGCTCAATATTTTTGAGCGTAAGACTCCACATAATGAACTGGGTGAATATTCATTTAGAGAAGACGGCTCTGTTGACATCATTGTGATTGGATTAGGCCGATTTGGGAGAACCATTGCTGATAATTTCAAGGAGAAAGGTTACTCAGTCCTAGGTGTTGATTTTGATCCTGAGAGCGTTAGAAAAGCCACCGCCGAGGGAATTAATGCCTGTTATGGTGATGCTGAGGACGCAGAGTTTATTTCGTCTTTACCTATTAGCCATGCACGCTGGTTGGTCGGCGCTATTCACGACAAGCGTGTTAGTGAAACCTTATCGAATAATTTGAAAGAAACAGGTTTTTCCGGACATACCGCATTTGCGGTGCAAGACAGTAAGTCTATAGAAAACATTGTAAAAAACGTTAGCATGGTCTTTGTTCCTCATGAATATGCTGCACAACATGTCGCGCAAAAACTTTTAGATTTGGAAACTTCCGTAAAATGATAAAAGAACGCAGACAGCAACCTCAAGATCACCAAGATGAGCCTTTAATACAAAAATTGCGATTAGTCATTCATTGGTCGGTTCGTGTATTGGCCGTGTTAATGGTGTTTGTAATTTTGATGGGGGTGGTCGATGTCGGCTGGTTTATTTATCAAAAACTAGCGTCTCCGCCAGTTTTCGTCCTAACGATGAAAGATATTTTAGCAACGTTCGGCGCATTTATGGCAGTGCTGATTGCTATCGAAATATTTGTAAATATCACCATATATCTACGTGAAGATATTATTCATGTGAAAATTGTATTGGCCACCGCTCTTATGGCAATTGCACGTAAAGTCATCATCCTCGACATGGAAAAAGTGGATGCACCCTATTTGTGGGGCATTGCTTCCATTGTTTTTGCGCTCTCCATCGCCTACTGGCTAGTGACTCAACTGCCAAAATATAAATTGGAAAGGCGCAATGGAAAGACCGATATGAAAGATATGGGTTCCTAAGTAATGAATAAAAAGTTTACTAGCCCGCTAAAAAACCTGGCCGATCAATTTGATAGATTAATAAGCGGCAGGCTTTGGCTGAAAGTTTTGATTGCTCTTATGCTCGGTGTGATATTTGGTATTTTACTAGGGCCCGACCTGGGGCTGGTTTCAACAGAGACCGTTAAAACAATTACCGCATGGCTGGCGTTACCCGGGCAGGTATTTCTGGCCATTATTCAGATGATCGTTGTGCCTCTTGTCGTGGCCTCTATAGTCAGGGGATTGGCGGCCAATAACAACCCGGCAGCAGTTAAAAAGAATGGCATGATTGCTTTGATTTTTATCGTCGTATCGACTGCACTGGCTGCCGCTATTGGAATCGTGTTGGCTTTGAATATTCAACCTGGACAATTTGTTGATGCGACCTCATTGGCAGACAGCAGTACGGCTCCGTTAACAGAAGCGGTAGCGCAGGGTTTTCCTGCTGTTTCAGAGCTGCCCGGAAAAGTATCAGCCCTCATTCCCAAAAACCCTCTGGCCTCCATGGCTTCAGGAGAAATGCTCCAGGTTATCTTGTTTGCAGCGGTACTCGGAGCCGCAATGCTCTCGATCCCGGCACAACAATCCAAGCCCCTATTTGATCTTCTGGGAGCATTACAGGAGGTGAGCCTACGAATCGTCTCTTGGGCGATGCTGTTGGCTCCCTTAGCCGTCTTTGGTTTGATCACTCGTCTAGTTGCAAATCTTGGTATAGATGTGCTCGCAGGTATGGCAATTTATGTGCTGACGGTAGTGCTAGGGCTGCTTGTTATCGCAGCACTCTATTTTGTAGTAGCAAAAATAACACTTACACAATCATTAAAAGAGTTTTTTTCCAATGTAAGAGAGCTACTGCTGCTAGCTTTTTCTACGAGTAGCTCGGCAGCGGTAATGCCGATATCTTTGCAGGTGGTTGAAGATAAGTTAAAAGTAAAACCCGAAGTTGCCCGATTTTTAGTGCCGCTCGGAGCGACCATCAATATGACCGGGACGGCAATGTACCAAGGCGTTGCCACAGTATTTCTTGCCCAGGTTTTTAATGTTGATCTGAGTTTATCCAGCTATCTTTTTATAGTCACCATGTCTGTTGCTGCGTCGATCGGGTCACCTGCCACACCGGGAGCTGGAATCATTATTCTAAGTATGGTGCTAGAGGGCGTTGGAATACCGGCTGCAGGTATCGCACTTATTCTTGGTGTCGACCGTATTCTGGATATGTGTAGAACCTCTGTAAACGTGCTGGGAGACGTTGTTGCTTGTACAACGGTTCAATATTTTACTCGTGACACTATTACCCATGAAAGTGATTTCAAAGTGGAGAAGAAAAGCCTTTAATGATCTCATCCAGGGCGACTACTCTGGATCACCTGCCGTTACATTTGGTCTGTTTGCGTACAAAGCCATTGCTAATATTGAACTTTGACTAGGAGTCAAGTAAATGGAAGACAGCATGAAAGAAGACTTTGATGTTTCTCTAAGTGAAAAGCTTGTTCTTTCTGAAAAAGAGTTGAGGTTGCTTGATGCTTATTGGCGTGCGTGCAATTACCTGGCAGCAGGAATGATCTACCTTCACGATAATCCCTTACTGAGTAAGCCTGTTGAAAGCAGTCATATCAAAAGTCGATTGCTGGGCCATTGGGGGGCGAGCCCTGGACTGTCTTTCATGTATGTGCACATGAACAGGTTAATTAATAAATATGACTTGAATGCTATTTTTTTAGCTGGACCTGGACATGGTGCACCCGGTGTTCTTGCTCCAGTTTATCTCGAAGGAACTTATTCAGAAATCTATCCAGATGTTGGGCAGGACTTGCCAGGCTTGAAACGTTTTTTTAAACGGTTTTCTTTTCCTGGTGGCATAGGAAGTCATTGCACTCCGGAATTGCCCGGCTCCATCCATGAGGGAGGCGAGTTGGGCTATAGTATTTCTCATGCTTTCGGGGCGGCTTTTGATAATCCTGACTTGATAGTTACCGTCGCGGTAGGTGACGGAGAAGCAGAAACCGGCCCTTTGGCGACTTCATGGCACTCAAGCAAATTCTTAAACCCTATTCGAGACGGTGCGGTGTTACCGATACTTCACCTGAACGGTTATAAGATCAATAATCCTACACTGCTCTCACGCATACCGCAGCAAGAACTGGAATCTTTATTTGTTGGGTATGGTTGGAAGCCTCATTTCGTAGAAGGTGAGGAACCGATGGAGATGCATAAGCAAATGGCTACCGTAATGGAAACCTGTTTGGAAGAGATACATTCCATTCAGAAAGAAGCACGAAGTACAGGCATGCCACGCAGGGCGCAGTGGCCAATGATTATCTTGCGCTCACCGAAGGGGTGGACTGGTCCAAAAGAGGTAGACGGTAACAGAGTAGAAGGTTTTTGGCGGGCTCATCAAGTACCTTTATCTGGCGTTCATAGTAGCCCTGAGCAACTTAAAGCATTAGATCAATGGCTCCGCAGTTATAGACCAGAGGAGCTATTTGATGAAGAGGGAAAGTTGATACCTGAGTTACAGCATCTAGCGCCTAAAGGTGTCCGGCGAATGAGTGCGAATCCACATGCTAATGGTGGGTTACTCAAAAAGAATTTGCGGATGCCAGACTTTAGAAGTTACGCGACGGCAGTCGAGCGACCAGCGAAATCCAGCGCCTTTAATACCAAGCCGCTTGGCGCCATGCTGCGAGATATTATGCACATGAATAAAGACAATTTTCGTGTCTTTGGTCCTGATGAGAACACGTCTAATAAACTCGATGCAATATACGAAGTAAGTAAAAAACTGTGGTTGTCACAATATTTACCAGAAGATGACAATGGAGGACAACTGAGTCCTGAAGGCAGGGTTCTGGAAATGTTGTCCGAGCATACCCTGGAGGGGTGGCTTGAAGGATATGTACTATCCGGTCGTCATGGTTTCTTTGCGACTTATGAAGCGTTTGTTCATGTAATCGACTCAATGTTTAATCAGCACGCAAAGTGGTTAGCAATTTGCGAAGAACTGACTTGGCGTGCCCCCATTGCCTCTATTAATTTGTTAATAACCTCCACGGTTTGGCGTCAGGATCACAATGGCTTTACGCATCAAGACCCCGGTTTTCTCGATTTGGTCGTTAACAAAAGCCCGCAAGTCACGCGAATCTATCTACCACCGGATGTTAATTGCCTTTTGTCAACGGCTGACCACTGCCTTAGAAGTCAAAACGATATCAACGTAATCGTTTGTGATAAGCAATCCCATGTGCAATACATGGACATGGACAGCGCAATCAAACATTGCACCAAAGGTCTTGGGATTTGGTCGTGGGCAAGTAATGATGAAGGCGTTGAGCCTGATGTCGTGATGGTAGGTTGTGGTGATATCCCCACCAAAGAAGCACTAGCAGCGACGGCGTTATTGCGTGAACAGTTCCCAGACTTAACAATACGCTTTATCAATGTCGTGGATTTGTTTCGAATGACACCAGACACTGAGCACCCACATGGATTGTCAGATAATGATTTTGACAGCCTTTTTACGGTTGATAAGCCGATCATCTTCAATTTTCACGGTTATCCTTGGTTAATCCATCGCCTCGCTTATCGGCGCACTAACCACCGTAACCTCCACGTTAGAGGCTATATTGAGCGTGGCAATATCAATACACCGCTGGAACTCGCTATTGAAAACCACATAGACCGTTTTAGCTTAGCCATTGATGTTATTGATCGCGTACCCAAGTTAAAAGTAGCAGGCGCACATGCGAAACAACTGTTTAGGGATCGACAGATTGAGTGTCAACAATATGCCCACGAGCATGGTATTGATATGCCAGATGTTGATAACTGGGTGTGGCCTTATGATTAAACTACTGGCCAACAATACGCTGAATACTTAAACACCTTTAAAGTGGAGAGACAAATGGCGAAACTAACATTTTACGGGGCAGTTGAAGGCGTTACTGGCTCAATGTATTTGCTAAAGGCAGGAAACAGTCAAGTGCTACTTGATTGTGGGTTGTTTCAAGGTCTAAAAGAGGAGGAGAAGGCCAATTTAGAACCTTTATCCTTTGATACTTCAAGCATTGATGCAGTCGTTTTATCTCATGCACATTTAGATCATTCAGGTAGGCTTCCACTTCCTGTGGCCGAAGGTTTTCAAGGTCCAATCTACATGACAAGACCAACCTGTGACTTAATTGAGGTGCTACTCAAAGATGCCGCATCTTTACAAGAGCGAGATACCGAGTGGGAAAACAAGCGTAGAAGAAGAGCTGAAAAAAAAGAGATAGAACCACTATATCGACCCGAACTGGAGAAGTATGACGTAAAAAATGGTCATAATTAGAGCTGTTATTGTCAGTACAAGTATAGATTCTGAGTTTTTATAGTGGTGATCTTATGAAGCGAATTAACAAAATCTTGTGTGTAGTTGAGCCTAACACCAACTCTGAAGCGGCCTTATTGCAAGCTGTTAAAGTTGCAAATGATCATCAGGCCGACATTACAGTGGCATCGTTGTTAAAAAACACGGGCGCGTTGCGCACTTTTTATCATGACAAAAACAAAATAGAAAAAAACCTTAAAGAGTCAACTGAAAACAAACGGCTTACAATTGAAAACTGGGTTAAGAAATTTCAACCTAGCCTGAATTTTAAAGTTGATATTTATGCTGGCATTGGATTTATAGAGATTGTACGGAGCGTAATACAGAATCAATATGATCTGCTAGTCAAGTGTGCTGATGACGTTGATTGGTTGGGGCGTTTATTTGGCAGTGATGACATGCATTTGCTACGGAAATGCCCTTGCCCTGTTTTAATGCTTAAGCCTGGACAAAAGGAGGTGTTTCGGAATGTTTTGGCAGCAATTGATGTGAATGATGATTTTAATGACCAAGATGAAAATCGCGTTCAAGATCAACTTAATAAAAAAGTGTTGGAGTATAGTTCAGCTTTTTCTGTATCAGAGCTAACGGATCTACATATTGGCAGTGCATGGGAAGCATTCGGAGAAGACTTTTTGCGGTACGGAGCATTTTCTCAAATGCCCACTGAAAAAGTTGATCATTATGCTGAACGCATCAGACAGGGTTGCTCAGATAAATTAACGTTTATCGTAAAAGAAATGAATAACTTGGTTGGGAAAGATACGGTAGATTACCTGTGCCCCAAAGTACATTTAGTGAAGGGACTGCCTGCGAAAGAGATTCCGTTGATCGCGGAAAAATACAATATTGACCTGATCGTTATGGGGACGGTCGCTAGAAACGGCATTCCAGGATTTATTATAGGGAATACTGCTGAGTCAATTCTGGAGCAAGTTCAATGTTCTGTTTTAGCGATCAAGCCGGATGGTTTTCAATCTCCTATTTTAGGGAGTTAATAGCCGCCATAACAAACAAGCGAACGTACATCAAGGCACCGTTTGTACACGTTGCTTGTCTCGACAAAGATAGTTGAGCACCCAAACTATACGAATTCGGGAAATTCTTCCTCTTTGTCATCTACTTGCAATTCATTTCAAGCCAGTGAACAGAAGTTATTGTCATTGAGAACACTTATAGCGATGAGACAAAACAGCTTGAGGGGGCCACAGCAGCGTAAGTGCATTTCTATGTGTATACTAATGAGATTAAAAGCTTATGCCGGTTAGGTAAATGTTAGGCCGGCTGACGTGGGAGGGCAAAAAATGCACTGTCGTATACATCAAGTTCTCATGTTTCTCAGCTTATTAATACTGTCTTCGCAAATTGCCTCTCAACCCAAAGTAATTAAACTGACAACACTTAACTGGGAGCCCTATATTGGCGAATCACTGCCAAACCATGGGTATGTTTTTGAACTGGTTGAAGCTGCATTTAATAAATCAGGTTATACCTTAGAGGTTAAATTCCTACCTTGGGCGAGAGCACTGCTGATGGCCAAACGGGGAGAGGTGGATGCTCTGTTTCCTGAATATTACTCTAGTGTTCGAGATGATGAATTTGTTTTTTCGGAACCCTTCTTGGGCGGACCGGTAGGATTTTATAAACGAAAAGACAGCAACATCGCATTTTCGATCGATCCACGAACAAATCAGCGAGCGGCATTGAGAGCGCTTAAAGAGTACAAGTTTGGTGTTGTCAGGGGGTATCTAAACACCGACACTTTCGATCAAGCAGAATTTCTCTATAAAGAAGATGTGGTTGATGACCTTACCAACCTTAAACGCCTTTTCTACAACCGTGTTCAGCTTATATTTATCGATGAGTTTGTTGCTGATTATCTATTAACAACTAAATTGCCTGAGATGAAGGATCAACTGGAGTTTATGCCCCCTCCAATAGAGATTAAGCACCTGTATCTTGCGTTCTCTCTGAAAGTTCCCAACTTTAGTTCGAAATTAGAAGCTTTTAACAAAGGTCTGGAGATAGTTAAAGCCGATGGCACCTTGCAACACATTTATGCGAGACACGGCTTTAAAGAGGTATTGTGGTATCAACGACAATTAGAAAGCACTAAGAGTGTAATGCCTGAGTAAGTTTGACTCTCTATCTTTTACACCTTAACCCCCTTTGCTGGCGTATAAGAGTCCATTACTTCAAGATAATTACCTCTGGCATAAACAGAGGGTGATTCGACATTGTGGTAGCTGAGACTGCCTTTAAGCTGTTGTACCGATGAGTACTCTTTTTCGCTCATCCAATAGGTTAGATCAGACAGAATATTCCCCAAGGCATTAGGGCCTTGCTGAATTAATACACTACACAGGTACACCACATCCGCACCTGCTAGTAGCGCCTTAACAACCTCTTCATAACTATAAAAGCCGCCTGTCGCTGCTAATGAAAGTTTTACCTGGCTATGGAGTAATGCAATCCAACGAATCCTCAGTAGCGACTCAGCGCTAGTCGATAGGTGGAGAACAGGGGAGAGGTTTAGGGTGTCCAGATCAATATCCGGCTGATAAAACCGGTTGAAACAGACAATGCCATTAGCACCTTTATGTTGTAAATTCAGTGCAAAATGGGCCAAAGACGAGAACTGAGAAGATAACTTCACCGTCACGGGTATAGTAACTGCGTCGGTTAGCTTATCTACCGTTTCCAGAAATCCATGTTCGACGGCTTCTGCGGAAAGGCTTGCATCGGCAGCAACCGAGTAGAGGTTTAGTTCGATGGCATCGCAACCAGCAAGTTGAAGGTCCTG
>JBFKTM010000066.1:0-9414 GCA_041636295.1 Oleiphilaceae bacterium | reverse complement strand
TTTTGCTGCACGGGAAGGCAAAATAAGATGGGGTGAAAAATCTCCCCAAAATGCACAGCATCTTCAGGCTTTGGCGAAACTCTATCCGAAGGCGCGGTTCATTCATATGATTCGTGATGGAAGAGATACGGCAGCCTCGTTTCATCGGCGTTGGCAACGCACGCCAGCGCTAACGATCTATCGATGGAAAAAAATTGTAGAAGAAGGGCGTTCGCAGGGTAAAAGTCTGGGTGACCGTTATATGGAACTCAAATACGAAGACATAACCGAGAACCCTGAGTTTTGGATGCGAGAGATATGCAAATTTCTTAATGTTGAATTTTGCGAACGCGTATTGATATCTACTCAACCACAAAAAGAAAACCAGGTTAAAGGCGGAGGAATAGTGGCTAACAGTGGCCGGTGGCGTCATTATTTTAAACAGGCAGACATTAATAAGCTTGAAGCCATTAGTGGAGATTATCTTGAATCCGTGGGGTACCCCATTCTCTTTCAGCCCGGTAATCGAGATCCCGGACGTTACAAGGTGAAATACTGGACCCTTAAGGACTCTCTTCGTCAAACTACCAATGAAATTAAAAAAGGGATTTATAAAAGAAATAAAAAGCTGATTCCCCGTATGCTCAGCGTGATCTCAACCGCACTCAAGCAGATGAAAGTGAATCGCTACTAAAGGTCTACTTAGGTAATTCACTCGGTACAAAATAAGTAAAACCGCGACCACTACGCATCGCGCGTATTGAATGGAGAGGAGTGAAGATGATCATTTCCCATAAATATAAGTTTATTTTTATTAAAACCGAAAAAACCGCTGGAACCAGTATAGAAATTGCCTTATCAAAATACTGTGGTGAAGACGATATTATTACGCCCATCTCTCCGGTTGATGAGAAAAAAAGGGAGGAGCTGGGATACCGCGGCGCACAGAATTACTTTATTCCGATTGATAAGTATTCGTTGCTCGATTATCTAAAGGTCATCTATAAGCGAAAAGCAAGACGTTTTTATAATCATGCACCTGCGAGTTATGTAAAAGCGTATGTCGATCCAGAGGTGTGGAACACTTATTATAAGTTCTGCTTTGAACGGAACCCATGGGACAAGGTCGTATCCTGGTACTACTGGATTCACAAAAACAAAACGCCTCCACCCATTTCTGAGTTTGTACACTCTTCAAAGGCAGAGGATATTCGGGGGTTTGATCTCTATACCATTGATTCCAAGGTCGCTGTAGACAAAGTCTATCGCTATGAGGAGTTAAACGACGCAATGAACGATATCAGTGAACGACTGGGGCTACCTGAAGTACCCAGTCTTCCTAATGCTAAAAGCCAGTTTAGAGTCGATAAAAGAAGTTACCACGAGATTCTAACGGAAGCGGATATCGATCAGATTCAAAAAGTTTATGCCCGAGAGATCGCCTATTTCGGGTACTCTAGGTAATAGAACTTCATTTCTCCGGGGTCAGACCCGCTGGGTCTGACCCCACCTTTTTTTAGACAAAGTCTATCGCTATGAGGAGTTAAACGACGCAATGAACGATATCAGTGAACGACTGGGGCTACCTGAAGTACCCAGTCTTCCCAATGCCAAAAGCCAGTTTAGAGTCGATAAAAGAATTCACCACGAGATTTTAACGGAAGCGGATATCGATCAGATTCAAAAAGCATTTCTCTGGGGTCAGACCCGCTGGGTCTGACCCCACCTTTTAAAATAACTATTTAACCTCTCGTGCCCCTACATTTGATGGAGGTGAAGGCGGATACGCTGTAGCGCCACTCTCAATTGCGCCTATATCAGGCCCATTACCATTAAAGGCATACCACACTTTATCCCCATCAGACACGCTAACACTTTTGTCAACGGTCACTTCATTGGTTGCATAATCTATATCTATTATGGTTGCTTTAATCTTACTAGGGCCCACCATAATAGGGTCACCTTTTAAGGGCTGGCCATTTTGATTGTAGACACCCCAGCCATCAAACAGATAGCCGGCATCAGCGACCGTGAATTTAGAACCACTTCCAGACGATGTGACTAAGGTTAAATGGGACCCTTTATCAATTCCTGCACTGCCACTTTTCAGCTCGAAATCACTCTTCTTAGTGAGAGAGTCCACACTCCCCCCTTTAAATACCGGGCTACCAGACAGATTATTCTTGATGTTTCTAGGGTATGCGCTTTCCCGTTCAGAGAGGGTGTTTAATACACTGGAGGCGCCGTCTATGTAGATTTTTGCATTGGAATCGAGCATGTTGTATTGAACATTTGAATCCATTACTTCATTGCCAGTAGAGATTTTATTTTGGAACCCCAGATAGGCCAAATTAACTTTCTTATCACTTGCTGTCGGCGCATAGGAAATTTTGTGCAGCAAATTATTGATAAAGTTAAGGTTAGAGAAGCCTAGTGTGGAACGGCTCGCGCCAAACTGAAATCCGGAATTAGCTATACGAACAATGGAGTTATTGTAAAAATAGTGATTATGAACCTCAAAGTCGGCAATAAAAATACCGCAACACTGTGCCTTGCCATTGTAAAAAACGTTAAATCGAAAGATTGAATTGCCGGCACCGTTTTTGTTTGCGTTTTTATCGCCCTGTACGTCGGATGGTATGCCTGAAAAAGATGAGAAGTTGCCTTGGAATAAACTATGTCGGTAGGTGTCTGCCTTGCTAAGCTCTCGAGATTGATAGGCAAAGTTTCGCTGGCCTTCGCCCCCTTGGTACTTGTCGTTCCCGCCGGATGAGCTTACAAAATACTTGGAGCCTGCTGTACCCCCTAGTTGTGCTTCTTTACTGCTACCGTCAATCAGCCCCCGCCAATCATCGTTCATTGTGTTATTCATTATTATAATTTCTCGACCCGCTTTTATTAATATTGGGGTGTGGCCACCGTATCGGACAAATTCGTTACCTTCTACCAGTACTCGTCGGACAAAATCACCATCGCTACCGGTAATAACGAAGCCGTTACCTCCGTCTTTAGGGTCAGAAAATGTCTGGCTGTTCCAAAGTCCGTGACGTTCAAAGTAGTTATTGGTAAAAACGATGTCTTGCGTCCATGCCCTACTGCCGGCATTTCCCTCTACGGTTACGCCGGTGTTATTGGGGACAGAATACATGTGAGCGCAGTTATCCATTACAAAATGGGTTACGCCATTGGTGAGTCGGAGGTTACCTCCCAATTTTGAGTCACTTGAACCACCAAAATTTATGCCTTTTGAACTACCAACAGAGGAACAGCGAACTTCAATGTAATTTTTACCGTTGACATCCAGATCGTAGGCACCAAAAGTTCTGATATTGACCACCTCACCGTCACGATTTTGATATCGAATAGGGCTTCCCGAAGAGCCGCTATTAGATGGTGATATGGGAACTGAATACGTTCCGCCATAGATTTCAACGATATCGCCTGCTTTGGCAGAATTATTGGCTGATGAAAGGTCTGAGTTGGTTTTTACTGGTATAACAGCGGCATATGTTTCTAGGGAAACAATCATAGATAAAACACCGACAACATACCCGATTTTTAACGTCTTGTTATCCATAGAACGATACCCCATGGTGGAATGAGTAGGTTTATTATGTACGCTAAATCCTGCAGCCATTCTCCATTCTGAACCGTAACAAGTAATCATTAGTATAGTCAGCAAAGTGCTTGTTTGCATAAAAGGCAGACGATAGAAAACGTCTAATTCGAAACGACAATATGAATGAAGTGGTTGATATTTATTCAATCTAAGTGGGTCGTTACGTTTCGTAAAATAACCCAGTAGAATGGTGAGGATTTTTATAAAAATGCCATGGATAAGCTGTTAAAAAGCCACGCTGCTTCGTTGAATAAGGGATTCTTGGCATATTTTTGAATCGAACGAGCGTCCCTTATTGTCCTGCGTTATTGAGTATAACGACGGAGAATAATGTATGGCTTTCAGTGATTGTGGGGTTGTTTCTTGTTGTCGCCGATACAACGCATTACAACGTAGATCGGCTCAATTTCACTTTTTACGTTTGTTTAGTGCCGTCCCCTTGTGGACGGTTCTTTTAATATCGATCGCTGTCGTCTTATTAACTTCCCGCCCCGTTTATGCACCACCCGCCAGAATCACTACTGGAATACTGGTCTTATATGACTTCAATGAGGGGAGTGGTGACGTAGTCCAGGACATTGGCGGTAATGGCACGCCACTTGACCTGTTTATAAACGATACGTCCACAATAAGTTGGCAACCCAGTAGCTTGGTAATTAATAATACGTTAGTCGACTCTATCGGTGCGGCTTCCAAAGTAAGCGATGCCATTAAAGCGAGCAACGAGTTTACGATTGAAGCCTGGATCACCCCGGATACGATATCCCAATCAGGGCCGGCACGCATTGTTACGCTTTCCCCCTCAAATTCCGAACGAAACTTCACGCTGGGTCAACGCAACTCACAGTATGACGTCAGGTTTCGTACTACGGTAACCGGTTCTAATGGTAAACCATCGCTTCGTTCTCCAAGAGGTTCGGTCACTACGCTGTTAACCCATGTCGTATACACATTTGATGCAAATGGTGTTGCAACAATCTATATTGATGGCATTGCTCAGGGCAGTCGCACGATTAGCGGTACGACGGATAATTGGGATAGTAACTATCAGCTGATTCTAGGAAGTGAAGCGAATAGCGACTATCCATGGTTAGGGGCGTTCTATCTTGTTGCAATTTATGACTGGGCATTCAGCGCTGCGGATGTTAATCAGAACTTCCTAGCGGGCGAAGAGACTGGCCCCGCAGCCCCTGTGATTACCAATATTCAAGTGAATGCCACTGAAACCGATGCAGTGATTACCTGGGTTACCAATATCGCTGCTGATAGCGAAGTGGCTTATGGTGAGAACACCAATTATGATGAAGGAACCGTCAGTGACGGCAGTTTTGTTACTAATCACAGCATACCAATAGCAGGGCTCAACCCGGGAACAACCTATCATTTTCAAATTACTTCCACCACTAATGATGGTAGTTCTGCCACTACACCCGACCAGACATTTATAACACTTGGCGGTAGCGAACCACCGTCTATACTCGTTCAGCCGAGCAGTCAGACTGTTAATGTTGGCCAGAGTGCACTGTTCTCAGTGCAGGCTACCGGAAGCCTGCCTCTTAACTATCAATGGTTACGCGATAGCACGTTTATTAGTGGCGAGACGGGGAGCAGTTATACACTAGCGGATGCCACTATTGCAGATGACGGTGCACAATTTCAGGTGGTTGTTAGTAATGTACTGGATTCTGTTATCAGTGATGTTGCTGCGCTTTCGGTAACAAACGTTTCGCGTGTTACAGCTGACCAACAGGTGTTATATACGTTCTCCGAAGGCAGTGGTCCCAACGTTATCGATGTCAGTGGAACCGGCGCGCCGTTAAATCTAACTATTGATAATGTTGGTAGTGTTCAGTGGGGAAGTGGCACACTTCAAGTCACAGGCAGTACCCTTATTGCTTCTTCGGTGGCTGCCACCAAGGTTATCGATGCGGTTAAATTAAGCAACGAAATCACCGTGGAGGCATGGATAGAAGCGGCCAACGTTACTCAAACCGGCCCTGCAAGAGTTGTTTCTGTTTCCAGCGACCTACAAAATCGAAATATTACCGTAGGACAGAAAGCGGATGCTTATGACATTCGTTTGCGTACCACCAGTACTGACCTAAATGGCAGGCCGGTTTTGAATGTAAGTGGGAGTGTAGCGACAACCTTAAGTCATGTTGTTTATCATCGTGACAGTAGTGGAACGGCTAGGCTTTATGTAAACAGCAACCTGGTGGGAACAAAAACTATTTCTGGCACAATGAGTAACTGGGATGACACTTATCGGTTAAGCCTTGCCAACGAATTCACCGGTAATCGACCCTGGCTTGGCACCTACCATCTGGTAGCGATTTATAGCCGGGCATTAACGGAAGCAGAGATCGATCAGAACTTCCAAGCGGGATCGGGTGGAACCGTTGATGAAACCGCCCCCACCATCAGCAATGTACAGGTCAGCAGTATTGGCGATACGACGGTAACCATAACCTGGGATACCGATGAACCGGCTACCAGTCATGTGGATTATGGACTGACGGCGGCCTATACACCAGGAACAGAGAGTAACTTATTACCGGTTATCAACCATAGCATTACCATCAACAACCTGCAGCCAGATACACCTTATCATTACCGTATTCGCTCTGCTGACAGCGCAAATAATGAGGCTATATCGGCCGATTTTACCTTTACTACCGAGCCCGATAGTACCCCGCCAATTATCAGTAATGTACAGGTTGTGAATATTGATGAATCCAGTGCGACCGTTACCTGGACTACCGACGAGCCTGCAGACAGCAATGTGGACTACGGCCTGTCTACCGGTTACGAAATCGGTACGGAGAGTGATGCAACTTTAGAAAATGGCCATAGCGTTACACTGCCTAATCTGCAATCGGCCATGACCTATCACTTTCAAATTCGTTCATCTGATGTCAATGGCAACGAAGCAATCTCCATTGACTACAGCTTCGAAACCAGCGCAGGTCCTCAACCCCCCTCAATCGACAGTCAGCCTGTCAGTTTAACAGTAGTTGAAGGGCAAAATGCGACTTTTTCTGTAAGCGCGAGCGGCAGCTCACCTTTAAATTATCAGTGGCAGCGTAATGGTGTTGACATTGATGGCGAGACAAACAGCAGCTACACCCTGACAAACGCCACTCAGGCGGATGATGGGGCGCAGTTTCAAGTCACTGTCAGTAATGGCTTAGGTGCGGTTATCAGCGATAGTGCAACGTTGACGATCACTACCTCAACTCGTGTATTTACGGATCTTCAGGCTTTATACACCTTTGAAGAAGGCGGCGGTAATCTTATTCAGGACGTTAGTGGAGTTGCTAGCGCCTTGCCTCTGCAGATTGCTGACACGTCGGCAGTGAACTGGCTATCCGGCGCGATTCAGATCAACAACAGCACCCAAATTGCCACCTTAGGGGCTGCGACCAAAGTCATTAACAGTATCAAACAAAGCAATGAGATTACGGTGGAAGCCTGGGTTGTACCGGCAAACGATACACAGACCGGGCCGGCCAGGCTGGTAACGCTGTCAGAAGATACGCTGAGTCGCAATATGACGTTTGGCCAAAAAGTTGATGACTACAATGTTCGTCTGCGCACGACGGATACCAGTGATAACGGAAAACCCGCTCTGAATGCCGATGCGTCCGTTACCACAACCCTCTCCCATGTTGTTTATACCCGTGATGCAAATGGCACTGCACGTATATTTGTAAACAACCAACTGATTGCAAACGGAACCGTGACGGGCTTAACGAGTAATTGGAATGATAACTATAGGCTTGCCATCGGCAATGAACTGTCGGGTGAGCGCCCTTGGTTTGGAACCATCTACCTTGTCGCCATTTATAGTCGAGCGATTACTCTGTCGGAAATAGATCAGAACTTTCAGGCAGGTATTGATGGCAGCGGCTCTACTAATCAGCTGCCACAGGCAAGTTTTAGTGCAACACCAACCGCAGGAAATGCCCCGCTGAATGTAGCATTTGATGCGTCGGCCTCATCTGATTCTGATGGCACAATCACTGACTACGATTGGGATTTCGGTGATGGCAATAGTGACAGTGGGGTAACCGTTAACCATCAATATGTAGCCGCTGGACAATACACGGCTACGCTGACGGTCACTGACGATTCAGGCGGTACGGGGATATTTACTGCTCCTATTACGGTAGCTGGCGGAGGTGATATTCCATTTACCTATATTAACGTCGCATCGGTTCCCCCCGGAGACCCGCACTGCAAGGCGACTGGCGATATTAACGGCGATGGTTTTCCTGATCTTATTGTAGGCAGTGCTCAAGCCAATGACGGTCTGTTTTGGTATGAGTACCCAAACTGGGACAAACATACCATTGTTCCGCCCGGTATCGCCGGTTTTACGACCGACATGCAAGTGGCCGATATTGATAATGATGGCGATCTCGATGCAGTCATACCGAAAGGAATCAGTAAAGGCGAAACCGTCTGGTGGTATGAAAATCCCAGACCGTCAGGTGACCCTGCGGTTGATCCTTGGGTAGAACATGCAATCGGTACTGCTGGTGCCCATGACCTAGAAGTGGGCGATGTAAACAATGATGGAATGATTGACGTATTGGTTAGAGACGATAACACCACTTTATTTATCCAAAATTCGCCTGACAGTTGGACCCCGGTAATTGTTTCTACGCGCCCCAAAGAGGGTATCTCTTTAGGTGATATTGATCTAGATAATGACCTGGATATCGCCATCAACGGCTATTGGTTGGAAAACCCGCTCCCGACCGGTGACCCTGTAGTGGATCCTTGGCCAGAACATCTGGTTGATAGTAACTGGCCTAATCGCGTAGGTGTACTTATTGCCAATGTTAACAGCGACGGGCGGCCAGACATTGCGCTGGCACCATCAGAGAATGAACCTGATCGTTTTTCATGGTACGAGGCTCCTGTTGACCCTAAAAACGGTGTCTGGATAGAACATATTATTGACAGTGACGTCGGGTATTTTCATACCTTTAAAGCAGGCGATGTCGATCTCGATGGTGACATTGACTTTGCAACGGCTGAAATGACGCAGTCCGTGAACCCAGATGAGGTCAGCGTATATCGTAATCTCGGTGAAGGGTTAGGTTGGCAGCAGCAAATTTTAGCCACTACCGGCTCACATAACTTAAGACTTGATGATATAGACCGAGACGGTGACCTCGACCTGTTTGGGGTCAATTGGCAGGGTAATACCCCCATAGAGTTGTGGCGAAACGAACTAGGGCAACCCAAGGCGCTCAATAAGTGGCAGCGCCATGTTGTTGATAGCGGTAAACCATGGCGAGCGATTTTTATTGAATCCGCCGATATCGACCGTGATGGTCTGCCAGACATCGTGGCGGGTGGATGGTGGTACAAAAATCCGGGGCAAAATAGCGGTAACTGGACACGAAACACCGTTGGCAGCCCCTTAAATAACATGGCCACTGTGTATGACTTTGATGGCGATGGTGATTTGGATATTTTGGGCAGCGAAGGGATTGGTGGTGATGTTAACCCCAATTTATTGTGGGCTCAAAATGATGGTGCAGGAAATTTCACGCTCTTGAGTAATATTGATAGCGGTAGTGGTGATTTTCTTCAAGGCATCTCTGTGGGCCGATTTCCAGACAGCGGAGAGTTAGAAGTGGCGCTTGCCTGGCACGATGGAAGTGGTGGAACCGAAAAGTTAACCATTCCACAAAATCCTGAGACGGAACAGTGGGTCTTATCTCAGTTATCGACAACGACACAAGGAGAGGAGCTTAGTAAAGGAGATGTTGATGGCGATTTGGATGACGACTTAGTGCTAG
>JBFKTM010000065.1:0-9511 GCA_041636295.1 Oleiphilaceae bacterium | reverse complement strand
GGTGATACGGTTAAGGTGGAAGCAACCAATGAAGCAGGGTTAAGCCTATCGACTTATGCACTGGGTAAAGACAGCTCGACCATTGATGCGTTTTCCATTGGCTGGATGGATGTCAATGCCACCGCAGAGCTTGATTCGCAAACCCAGGCGGCCAATGTTGAGGTGATTGCCAGTAACTGGAGTCGCAGTAGTGTATCGGCCTATGCAGTCCGAGGCGCGAGTAGCACCGACTCATCAACCGCGCCCGTTGGTTTGGCGATCGCCTATTCTGAAAATGAGACTCATGCCAACGCCCGTCTGGGCGGAACGGTGACTATCACGGGAGCCGACAATGCCAATGATGGCGGGGTTGTGGTAATAGCCAATGATGATGTGTTGCAACACCGTGTGGCGTCCTCGACTGGCAACAGTATCCCTTTGGGATTTGTGTATGAAGGAATTGCCAATACTGGAAATAAACTCTTAGAGCGACTCACTCTAGATCCCAGCTTTGGTTCGGCCAACTTTTTAGCCAAACAAAACACCAGCTGGTCCGTCGGTGCAGCGACCAGTTTAGCCTTTCATAATCAGTCTGCGAATGCTGACATTGCTAGCTCTACTCGAATAGAGAATGCCAATCAGGTGTTGGTCGATGCCTTTACTGATCTGGGAAATCGAGACTTAATAGCGACGTCAGCGGTTTCGGCCGCCACAAAAGAAACCGATAATACCGCACGATCAAAATTTGGTGGATCACTGGCCATCGGCATTGGGGTTTATGATCAGGACGCAACGGCCCATGTAGGCAATGACGCTCAACTGGAGACTCACCGCCTGGGGGTGAACTCATCGACGCGGCAAAGTTACAGCTTTAATCTCAGTCCACACGAATATACCGTCGACAGGATTGGCGACTACCTCGGTGATTATACCGGCATAGGGTCTTCCGACCCTGATGATGTGAATAACTGGGGGCCGATTGAAGGCAGTGCCAGTACTGCTGTTCGCACCAGTGCGGAAGGTGGAGACAATGCGCTCGGAGGCACGATTGCCTATTTACAGTTAGATACCCAGAGTCACGCCACGATTGGTGAGCGGGTTCAGGTGACCGAGCCTGGCTCGGCAGATGATATTCAGAACTGGGGCTATGATCTGGTGAACTATGAGTCCTATCACTTAAAGCCGGACGGTGAATTTGAAGGCCGTACAGTGGCTTTTGGTAGTCAGGAGCATGTACAGGTCAATGCCACCAATGAGCAGCAGGATGTAGCAATTGTCGGGCAGTTTGGTTTATCGCTGTTTGGTGCCAATAGCAGCCGTGATGGTAAAGCCATCGGCGCAGGTTATGCCCAGACGGACTTGTTTTCTGATACCCGGGCCAGTGTGTTATCGGGGGCGAATATATCCCATGCTGCAGATAATGTAGAGGTCACAGCGAGTTCGGATGTGTTGGCCTGGCAGGTAATGCCGGGGGCGGGCAGTGGCGGTTCGCTGGGATTTACCGGCAACGGGGGGCTGATTCATACCGATGCGGAGGTTGAAGCCTCGGTTGATGATGACGCTTCGGTGACGGCTGCTGGTTTAACGATCGCCGCTGAAAATCAGCAGCGCCTGGTGGGCGTGGTTGGCAGTGTAGGTAAGGCCGTGGGGACGGGCGTTGGTGTCGGAGCCATGGTGGTCAACGCGGATGGCAATACAGTTGCCCGGTTAGGCCACAATGGTGAAGGCGAAGATAACAGCAGTGAAACGACGATAGATGTTAACCAGCTGGCGGTGACCGCCCATACCAAGGCCGATATCGACAATGCGGCATTGGCCGGAGGCTATGGCGCAGCCGGTAATAATTCAGGGCATAAAAACTTTATTGAAAAAGGGGCTGATGGTTTTAAGGGGCTTGTTAACAGTATTGTCAGTGTCACCGGCAAGCAGTGGTTTGACCTGAGCGCCGATCAAACACCTTTTCAGCGTACCAACACCACCCGGGCCATCGCAGGGTCGGCCGCTTTAACTATGAGTGACCTGGACACCACCGCCGAGATTGCTGCCGTCACAGTTGATGCGGGAGATATACAAGTCAGTGCCAGTAACCGCTCTGACATCGGTACCGGTGCCGGTGGTTTGGCCATCACGAACTCCACCAATACCGAGCAAAAAAGCACCACCGCCATCGGTGGTGCGGTTGCGATTTCGGTACTGGATAACGCCACCACCGCACAGGTGACTGATAGCACCCTCACAAACAATAACCAGCTTTTGGTGGAAGCGCTGACCGGGGGGGATGTGGTCACCGTTGGTTTGGGTTCTGCTGTTGATGCCAGTTCTTCCACGCAAGATAGTGACGCGGAGAGTTTGAGTCTTTCTCTGTCGTTGATCGGTGCCGATTTGGATGACCCCCTGAGTGCTGACGATGACGACCTGCACGGTAGCTATGCCGGGGTGAGTGGCAGTACCATCACCGGCGCGGCGCAAGATCCATCGGATATTACCGTGCTTGCCTATGACAATACGGCGGTACAGGCGGGCGGCGGTTCACTCTCGGTGAGTAAACAAAACTCCGTGGGGCTCACGGCGGCGGCCGTGTTGTCGAACAGTGCCGTTAAAACAACCATCCAGAATACCCGGTTTAACCAGGTTGACAGCATGAATCTGCTGGCGCTTAACGCCACTCGGATTCAGTCAGGGGCTGCAGGCGTTGCAGCGGCAACCGGTGAAGAGAGTGCCGGAACCGGTTACGGTTCCGTGGTGGTGAATCAAATTGCCAATACGACCCAGGTAAGGGTGGCTGACACAACGGCGAATGATATCGGCCAGCACCTGCTTATACTGGCGCAGGATACCGAGGGAGTGGCCAGTCTGGATGATCGGTTGGGTGAGCGGAGGTTGGCACAACAGATCGATGCAGAGGCTGATGTTGATATTGGCGGTGAAGAAGGCATCGAAGTTGAGCAGTCTCAGTCAGACAACCTCACTACCGCGATGCGTCTTTATGATACCGGTGATGATTGGCTGGACCAGTATGTCGCCACCTTACTGGTGGATGCGGGCCTGATTGATCAAGGAATGGTTAATCAAGGAAAGGGTAATGCTATTTACTCCGTTGCGGGCGGTGGTGCCGGTAGTGAAAACGGTAAGGCTGCCGGTGTCAGCTTTATTTGGAGTGATATTCGCAATCACACTACAGTAGATATTACCGACTCTGATTTGGGTCACACAGAAACCGAAACAGCTATTGCAGCGAGGAGCCGCAGTCGCATTATTTCAGGGGCTTTTGGTATTGCGTTAGCTGAAAACGACTCAGCGGGTGTGGGCTCTGTTGCTGCTAATGTAATTAGTAATACCACCAGGGTCAATGTAACCGACGATTGCACCGTTGACTGCTCCTTGCAGGGTATGACGCTGCAAGGCAACAATGTCGCCCTACAAGCCCGTGACCAGAGCACTATTGCCGGTTTTTCGGGCCAGGTCTCCGGCTCTGGGAAAGGGAAAGCAATCGGCGGTGCCATTAGCTATAACGAGATCAGTAATAATACCGAGGCGACGGTTAATAACAGCCTTCTGGATGTGGGTGACGAATTGATTCTTGAAGCGGTTAATCGTAGCCAGATAGATTCGTTGGCTGCGGGTGTTTCGCTCTCAACAGCACCCTCTTCAGGTAGCTGGGCTGCGGGCTTATCCAGTACGGTGAATATCATTGATAACACCACCCGAGCCGAACTGCGTGATTCTGAACTGCAAGGGAATACCGAACTGGCGTCTGTCAAAGCGACTGATGACAGTGATATCCGCTCACTGGCGGCGTCCATTGCCGGAAGTCGTTCAGATTCAGGGGGGGCTATTGCCGCTGCGGTCAATCGAATTACTAACCGGGTTGAAGCGTTAATTTCGGACGTAGCAAATTCAGCGAAAACCATTATGGCCAATACGATTCTGGTGGATGCCGTTTCTCGAACTGACCAACAGTCTCTCGCTGCCGGTATTGCTGGTGGTGACAAAGTCGGTATTGCAGGGTCTACGGCAACCAATGTTGCGAATAATGCGGTGTTGGCGCAGGTTGATACGGCCCGTCTGGTCGCCGATGGCAGTGTTGCGGTTCGGGCGGATTCCAGTGACCGCATCGAAACCGCAGCAGGCAGCCTGGGAGTGGGCAATAAAAGCTACGGTATTGGTGCCGCCGTGGGGGTTAACCTGCTTGAAGGGAGTACTCGGGCAGAAGTAACCAACAGCGACGTCACTGCCAGAGGTAAGGGCAGTTCCGGCATTGTCTCTCAGGATTTTGGCGTGGCCGATCCTGACCAGGAGGCGGAGCTTTCGCTTGCAAACTACGGTCAGCGTGATCTAGTGGACGAACGTATCGGGTTCGGGCGTAGAGGGTTGGTGATTGAGGCCCAGAGCAGCCAGTTGGTTGACAGCATTACTGCAGCGGTGGGTGCCAGTAGCGAAGGGGATGCGGCTGCGATTGTGCCGATTGTAACTCAATTGGCGGGCTCGACGGATGCCCGACTCTCTAACACCGATGTCAATGTGAATGAAACCGATTTGAACCCCAATCAACGGGTGGTGGTTAAAGCGCGTCATCATGGGGTAGGGAACAGCTTCAGTGGGCAGCTAGCGGCCAGTTTGAATTCTGGGGCCGGGGGCGCAGCGGTTGATACCCGCCGCTTTGATCGAGATATTCGTGCCTTGGTGGAGAGTAGTGATATCACTGCACAAAAAGGCATTAATGTGTCGGCGAAAGGGCTGGAAGAGGCGTCAACACTGGTTATTTCCGGCGCCTATGGTGCTAAGGGGACAGCTGTTGGCAGTGCCGGAGTCAACACCTTTTCAGGGTTGACCGAGGCCGAAGTGACCAGCAGCACCCTGCAGTGGCTGGGTGATGGTCAATTGAATATCACCGCAGAACAGAGACTCTATTCTTTGCTGGCTGGAGGGTCTTCTGGTGCGGCCAGCGGTGGTGAAGTGAGTGGTGCGATGGGGGTTTTTGTGCAATCCGCCGATCACCACACCCGAGCAGAGTTGAATGATAGTACGGTGACCGAAAGTGCCGGTAATGTGGCGATAAAAGCCCTGAATAAACTTGATGCCCGTGCCTATACGGGAGCGATGCAGCTATCTCACGGTGGTGCTGGAGCCGGTATGCTTTCAATGTTGTCTTCAGACATGCAGGCCCAGGCAACGCTCAATAACAGCCAAATTACGTTAGCAGATAGTGGTAGTAGCCTCGTGGAGGTGAACGCGCAGGAAGACATTATTGTCGATCAGGTGACTGCAACGTTGGCAGGAGGTTCAGAAGTGGGCGTGGGGGCGGCGTTTGGCGTGTCTCTCATCAATAATGACGTGGTGGCAGACATCAATGGGGGAGCCATTACCGCCAATCATGTCAATGTGGAGGCAGAGAGCCGTAAAACTGTTGATCTCATCACGGCCGGTGCCGCCATCGGTAAAGACGGTGGCTTTGGTGGTTCGGTAGGCGTTTTAGTGATCGGTGAAGCTGATTTGGGTGCCGATGCAGAGGTAGAAGGCAATAGCCTAGACCCGATCGACCATCTTGCGCTGTTGCTGGATGATGTTAAGGGTTTCTTTACTCTCGACCTGACGGGCCTTGCGGCTTTAAATGATGCGGAGCGTGACTCCCTCAGCAGTGGCACCGATGGGACGGTCGGTGACGAGTTGGTGGACGTTTCCCACCGCAGCGATCACTCTATCCGTGCCCGAGTTGCGGAAGGTGCCATTATCAATGGTCGTGATGCCACTCCTGAGAACAGTCAGGATTCGCTCAGGGTCACTGCCAAAGAGAAACTGGCGACCCAGAATATTGCCGGTACGCTGGCGGGCGGAAGTGTGGCGGGTATTGGGGCGGCCGTTGCGATTTCAAAAGTGCGCAGTCATGTCTTGGCAGAGGTTGAAGCCGGTACTCAGGTGGGTGATATTCCACTGATCGAAGTGGCGGCTAGTTCCGGTCAGTTTTTACCAGATGATACCTCAATGCTGGATTTCTTTTTCCCTGGGCTGCGTGATGACAGTGATCGCCGGGCCGTGGATGTATTAGCGCTATCAGGCGTTGCCGGGGCAGGGGCTTTGGGTGCTGGCGTAGCGGTGGGTCATCTGGACAATAACGTGGCAGCACGATTCAGTGGTGGTTCATCCGGCAACCCGATGGGGTATACCAGTACGGGCGACATGGATCGCAGCGATAGAGACGATAAGCTCATTGTCCTATCCAAAGATACTGGAGAGGTCTGGGCTGAAGCTGATGGTGCCACCATAGGTGGAGGCGCAGCAGGCTTGATGATTGCGGATGCGTATAAGGCCTCATCGACAGAAGCCTCTGTTAACCAGGCGTACTTAACGCTTTATACCGATGCCGGCGACGAGGATGAGATTAGTATTACTGCCCAGACAGAAGGTCTGGTTAAAAGTCGGGTGTTCGGCGTTGCGGGTGGTGCTGGCCTTTCAGCGAATGGTGCAGTGGCAATAGCAAAAGATGCGTCTGTTACCTCAGCCGATATTAAAAACAGTCACATCAGGGTGAAAGAGGGAGGCAATAACTCCTCAACCGTTAGTCACAGGTTACCTGTTACCGTTGTGGCGGAGCATACTCCCGAGGTCTCAGCAACAGCGACCGGTGTGTCGGTCAGTGGAGCGGGAGCCGTAGGGGCAAGCGTCGCCAAGGCGCTGTTGAGTGGCAGCGTTAGTGCGCAGATAGCCGACACGGCCATTGTTGGGGCGCGCAGGCTAAATGAGGGGAACCCGATAGGAAGCATGCCGCAGGTGCAAGTGGTGGCGCAGCAGGTTCAGGGGGATAACCCTGCAGTTAAAGCGCAAAGCTGGTCTGCTTCGGGCGGAGCTTGGGCTGCACTGAATGGTTCGGTTGCCGAGGCAGACAGTAATGTGGATGTCACGGCCCGGCTGGCAGCCGGCACCGAGTTGACGGAGGTGAGTGATATTAGTGTTGTAGCGCTCCGCAATACCCAGCAGCAAGCAAAGGGGTATGGTATCTCTGTGGCTGGTGCACTCTCTGGCGGCGCTACGGTATCCGTTGTGAGTTCCAGTGGTGCGACAACGGCTTCAATTGATGACGGAGCCAGGATTCAAGAAGCTGATGATGTGACGGTGCTTGCTGACTCAAGGCTGGATAATTCAGTCAAGGCAACGGCAGGCTCTGCAGCCTTGATCGTCGGTGCGGCGGCAGCGGTTTCAAGGCTTGAAGATACTTCACAAGCCCAAGCCTATCTCGGCGCGGCAGCCAATAACCAGACCCATACTCTGCAACAGCTGGTAGCTGAGGCAAGACATAACAGCATTATCAATAACCTGATGACGGCATTTGGTGGCGGTTTGTTAGGCGGAGCGGGGATCGATGCCCGCAACACCGTGCAAACTAACAGTATTGCTGAAGTGGGTGATGGCGCTCGTTATCAGAGCCAGTCAATTGATATTCAGGCGGTCAGTGATATCGATAAACCCAATAGCGGTTATAACCTCGACATAGAAGGCGGCGGTCTGGTGGCGGGTTTTTATGGGGAAAGCAACACTCAGGCGAGCGCGACATCACTGGTGCAGCTGGGAGATGAGGCGCAACTACAGGTGATCGGGGATCGAGAAGGTGATGGCGTGATGCGCCTCAACGCCTACAGCGATTACGATCTGGTTGATCAGGCCCGAATGAGATCTGGCGGCGCAGTGGCCGGGGGAGAGATCCGCTCGATTATCGACGTCAAGTCGGGGCAGAATGGTGAAGGTGCCAGTACCGAAGTTCGTGTCGGGCGCGGAGCGACCATTGACAGTGTTGTGGACATTGAGTTGGCTGCCAAATCAGACGCGGCAGTGGATGCCACCAGTTACAGTAAAGTCTGGGGGCTCGCTGGCATTGTCAAAGGCCGCAGTGCGGCACGGGTTGATGTGGACAATATTGTTGATATTGAGTCAGGCACCCAAGGGCGAAAAACAGCACTGCGCAGCGATGGCAATATCTATTTAACAGCAGGCACTAATGCCGAAGGGCATGAGGCTGACTTTCAACTGGCGTCACTCACGGAATCCTACAGTAAATCGCTGATTCCCAATGTGAACTCGAAAGCAGAGACGTTGCTTGATCTGAATAACCAGATTACCACGGGATTCAATACCAGTGTCCGAGCGGTGAAGGATATCTATGCCCAGGCCGACAAAGGAAATCGTTGGTTAACCGAATACTGGCGTTCCAAGTCTACCTGGAAAGATTCCGATGGGGGTGAGAGTGCCGTGTTGGGTAGCAGCCAACTGGCGTTTAATGGGCTGTTGGAAGCAGGCATCGATCATGAGCAGTTTCTCAGGATTACAGGCGAATTTGATACCAGTGTGACGGGCGATCCTGATTCGTTGAATATCCTCAATGAAGAAATCACTGCCAGTGATGGTGTGACGTATCGTTTCGGCACACTTAATCTGGTGCAGGCTAAAACAGAGCGTTTAGCGGAGCTGGACCAGCTGATTGTGGATTACTCCAGCGAAGGGTTGGCGGCTCGTGAGGCTTATATCTCAGAGCGAGAAGAAATTGTTCGGCAACTGAAAGAACTTGGTTATACCTCGACCGATAGTGATCTCGACTCAGTGCATGACGATATCAGTGTGCCCACCATAGAAGTGGATGATGTCTGGGCGCAGCCGGGCAATATCTATCTGGAGGGGGATTCACTTGAAGGAGAGGGTGAACTCGTCGCCCATGGTGATGCAAGTATTGAAATCATCAATGAAGGCCCCCGCTTCCTGGTGCTCAATAACTTGGAAATTCCTGAGCTGCCTGGTGGCCGGATCATGTTCAATAACACCGAAATGGTAGATCTGGATGCTATAAATGGCGCTAATCCTGGTGATAAAGTGGCGAACTTCACGCTGGTGAATAGCCAAAGCTCGTCGCCTCCTCAAATTACAGTGATCAATCAAGGTTCCCATGTGGTTAATCCTGAACTACATGCCAATGGTGATATTCAGAATGTAAACGGGGGCGTTCAGTTAAGCTCTCGGGGCAGTATCTACAGCACCGGTAATATTCGTGGGGCTACTGTTGATATTCAGTCAGAAGATGGCGTGTTGATGGGTTACTCCGATTCGTTTGTTCATCTTGGTGGAGACCCTCGTAAAAACCCAGCCATTGCCGGTTACCTGGCGCGACTGGAAGCATTGGGTGCCTGTGCCGAAGATTTTGGCGCCTGCGATGTGAATGGCAGCAATCCTTTTGGTGTTCATGCCGATGATAAGCAATATGCCTCGGAAACACAGATTGAAGCACGCAAAGCTCAACTCATGAACAACATTGCCAGAAACGTCGGTACATCCTCAGAGTCAGGTATCTATGCCAATGGGCGGGTAGTGATCTCAGGTCGTTACGTCAACCTCAATACCACAGTGCAGTCAGGCGTTGAAGGTTGGTCATTGGCGCTGGATGCGGCGGATCAGCAGGCGATTGATGAATTTAAGCAGCAGTACGCCGTTGGCCAGGCGATCTCGCACTGGATGGGAGGCGATGGCAGTAAGGTGAATAAATATCTGGTGC
>JBFKTM010000064.1:0-9520 GCA_041636295.1 Oleiphilaceae bacterium | reverse complement strand
GAGCGATGATGTGTTTGACAGTGCGTGATTACTTTTTTATCGGTTGTAATGCCTAAATCGCTCAGCATTTCCAGTAACTGGTGAGGCTCTTTCATACGAAGCGCTCTCTTGGGGTCCATCGCTTGAGTCCACTCCAGGTTAACGGCTCCTGGAATGTGCCCGCCTTTGGCGGCCAGAATTTTTTCGCCCCGGTACTCTTGTGGCGACCGCGCATCCCATACTACGGTTGAGGCTTCATTAATGGAGTTGAGTACCTCTTCAAGTGATGCGGTGTGGAGATGATTAATCCGTGTTTTATAGTTAGAGGGTGAGACGGTCGGCACCAGTCTGGTGAGCGGCCTTGCTTCATCTTTCCAGGCCAGGTAACCACCATTAAGGTACGAATAGCGTGTATGGCCGATGCTGTCGAGTAGCCAGATAAAGCGACCCGCCCAGCCACCCCCTTCATCATCGTAGACGACTACATGCTTGTCGTTGGTTAAACCAATTTGCTTAAACAGTTGATCCAGAGCCTCTTCACCAGGCATTTTACCCGGTGCAGGTGGTGAGCCAAGCTGAAGTGCTGCTGGCGATATATGTATAGCACCGCTAATGTGCCCCTCTTCATAACGAGTGGGGCTACAAATATCGATAATCAATAACGATGAATCATCGATGATTTGTTGAAGCATCTCAGGCTCCAACAGTAGTGGTATCGTTTGCATGCTCTCTTCCATGTCGTTTACGCTGGTTTTAATGTGTCGGAATGTGCCGTGAATCGCCGTTGTGGTGTACTACGTTTTGGACTATTTGCTTACGGACAGTTCCGACAGACCTACTCAATAGGCATTGTTGGCGTGTGCGCCTATATAATTTGCCTAATAGTATCAGATTTCTATAGATCTCTTGTAATAGAATTCGATTTCAATAGATGTTGTCGGTTAGATGATGGGGTCAGTCGTTGGGCTTCTTTGACCGCCGTGTTGCGAGGTATTGCAGACATTGGGTGGCTGCGCCGCACATATACTTAAACTGCTTGTATTCGTACTCATTGCAGGGCATGCGTTCGTCACCTGAGTCAGCAAAAAAAATAGCAACCGGTTTTTGGTTGACGAAAATCGACATTAAAAAGAAATCTTGTGAACCGCTGGCTTTTTTGAACTCCGGTGGTATCAGAGCCCAGATGTTTCGACTGCTAGTCGGTTTGACCCAAATGCTGGATGGCTTTTCGATCAAACGGGAGAACAGTGTGGGTTTGGTCAAATCGATTTGAAAGCCTCCGAGCTGCGGAAAATCTCGAGTACCGGTACTGTAATAGGCTTTCAGGCGTGTCTGGTTGGTATTAACCAGTGCGATTACGGCTCTTCCCATTCCAAGTCCATAGGACATACATTGGGTAGCGGCATTCATTAGTTCATGCAGATCTACAAAATTGTCCGGGTTGTTCAGCATGATGTCTGTGAACTCGGTAAATATTTTTGAATTGCCGCGTTTCGGTTTAGTTTGTTGAATATCTGCAGAGGACGCAATTTCAACCTGTGCTGAAGTTGATTCCGTTTGAATCGGTTGTGGTTTTATAAGTCCCTGCTCCGGTACTTTTTTAACCGTAAACTCAACAGTCCCAGTTTTTTCTTTAGTGGCAGCTTGTGGTGTCTCGGTAGCCGATGACTCAACGTTGGGTTTGATGATTTGCTGTGGCTTCGGTTTTGCTTTAGCGCGTTCCCGGGGTGGAAGAATCAGCTTGGCTGCAGGGAGCATTAACCCGGGGAGTGGGTGCTCCCGCGACATCTCAACCGCACATTCGTGGGTGAGGGTGATGGCCTTGCTGAGTGGAATCCCAAGGTAGGCAGAGATTATTTTCTGTATTCGTAAGGTTGAACGCGAATACCAGTCGTGTGTTGCGTAATGGGCAAGTAAATTAGACAAAACAACCGCAAAAGCGGGGCGAGAGGTGATGGCATTGATCTGTTTATCATCAATACTGGCGGGTTTTCCGCTGTCAGATGCCAGTTTACTGAGGTCTATCCACTGTTTGAGCGAGAGCTGGTTCTCTACTGAATAGCTCTCTTTTGTTAAGGTGGGGACATCAAGTTGTGCAATCAATTGTTGCGCCACTTCCAGAATTGAGCAACCCAGAACTTCACGCTCCGCGTGTTCAGGCAATTGAAAATTGGAGCGAATAGCATAGCGCACCAACCTCATTTCTGGCGTAGCAAACCGCCAAAGATACCAGATGGGGACACCACAAAACAGCGCCCCCCAATAGACATCATCCTTTTGTCCGATTTTTTTGAATTCGGATAACGTGCGTGCCAAATAAGCGGCCAGCAAGCTGGCGCTCATTGCCCGCGTATAGTAAAACTGCTGGATGTCAGACGCGTCGGCTTTTTGGATGGGAAGTTTTTGAGTGATTAAACGAAGTCGGTCGATGCCTATCATGCTGATCGCATGATCAAGTGTCTTACTACCCGGAGTATCGCCTGTTTTGTTGCGGTTGGCCTCGCTCATTATGTAGTACGAGAATACCGGGTCGCGATTGACTTGTTCAGCGATTTTCTTATAGGGAAGATCTTTATCACGAATGGATCGTAAGACCTGTTGTCCAATAATAGTACCAGTGGGTAGTGGCTTCATTGTAAGAAAGTCAGACCACTCACTGGCGTTTCCCGGCATATCACGATTCTTCATAAGTATTTGTTAAATGATTAAAAATGTTCTTAACTAACTACAGTACGAACTAATAAAAAGGCATGGACGGCTTACTATGTGAACACCGTTTAGCTATAGGCTAATTCATTTGGTTACAATAATATACTGCCCTGTTGGGGTATAGTAGTTAGATTATTTTCTTTGGTTTTAAATTTATGGCATTAATTCTCGGCTCTATTATTGTTCTGGTGTGTGTTCTTGGGGGCTATGTTTTATCCCATGGACAGCTGGCAGCGCTCTGGCAACCCTTTGAAGTAATGATTATCTGTGGCGCGGCCTTTGGAGCGTTTGTTATATCAAATCCCTTCCATACAGTTAAGACGGTTTTTAGCAGTTTGCCAGCTTTGCTGGTCGGGTCAAAATTTAATAAGGCCATGTATATGGATTTGTTAAGTCTGCTTTATGATATTTTTGACAAATCACGAAAGCAGGGGGTTATGTCGATTGAGGTCGATGTCGATGATCCACACGCCAGCGAGATATTTTCCCGTTACCCGGCAATTCTTAAGATGACAGCTGTGGTCGAATTTATAACTGATTACTTACGTATTATCAGTTCTGGAAATATGGCCTCTCATGAGTTGGAAGGGTTGATGGATCTGGAGATTGAAACCCGTCAAACTGAACTGGAAGAGCCCGCACATGCTGTGCAAAAAGTAGCGGATGCGTTGCCTGGATTTGGTATTGTGGCAGCCGTTTTGGGGATCGTGATTACCATGGGGTCGTTGGGTGGTCCACCAGAGATGATCGGTACTCACGTGGCGGCGGCTTTGGTCGGTACGTTTCTTGGGATACTGCTCGCCTACGGATTTGTGGGGCCAGTCTCTGCACTGATGGAAAATATGGTTCACGCCGAGATTAAGGCGCTTGAATGTATCAAAGTCAGTGTGCTGGCAACGATGAGTGGAATGGCGCCTCAGATGGCGGTAGAGTTTGGTCGAAAGGTCCTCTTCTATGAGGTTCGGCCTAAGTTCCAGGAGCTCAATGATCATGTCAAAACGCGTTAGCAGCTTTTTAGACGATATGTTGAAAATATAGAGTGGCACTTTAAAGGTTATAAACTGTGGAAGATCGGCCTCCAATCATCGTTAGAAAGATAAAACGTTACAACAAGCACCATGGCGGTGCCTGGAAGGTAGCATTTGCTGACTTTGCGACTGCAATGATGGCCTTCTTTTTGGTGTTGTGGCTAAGTGCATCTACAAGCCCTGAACAGAAAAAAGCGATAGAGGGCTACTTTCAAGACCCTGTCGGATTTGTCGAAGGCGGCAGTCCCAATCCTGTTGATTTGGAGGGAAGTGCTTCAGTAGTGCAGGTCTCCTCACCCGATCAGCACGATACCGAAATCGAATTTGAAGAAGAGGTGATAGAAGAGCTTGCCGACACTATAGAAGAGATGCGATTGAAGGAGTTGATGCAGGATCTTCAAGAAAAAATAGATCAAAATCAAACGCTTCAGGAATTTAAAGACCAGCTGTTGCTGGATATTACGCCAGAAGGCCTCCGGATACAAATTGTCGATCAGTCAAAACGACCGATGTTTGATAGCGGTAAGTCTGAGCTTAAGTATTATTCTGAAGATATTTTAAGTGAGCTGGCCAAAACTATCTCTCAGGTACCCAATAAAATCAGTGTAACCGGGCATACCGATGCACAACCTTTTCTTGGTCGAGAGGATTATACCAACTGGGAGCTTTCTGCTGATCGCGCCAATGCGGCCAGACGGGCTTTAGTTGTCGGCGGGGTTGATGAAATGCAGGTTTCAAGGGTCGTGGGTTTGGCGTCTTCAGTGCTGTTTGATAACAATGACTCTCTGGCTCCTGTGAATCGTCGTATCGCTATTATTGTACTAAATAGACGGGCAGAAGATGAAATCGCCCGTAATGCGGGTGTTCGAGAGGCTGCAACCAGCAAAACAATCAAGATGAAAAAGAGCGAACGCAAGTTGGAAGAGGGTACCTGGTTTGATGAGGTCGAAGAAGTAAATCCCGGTGAGGTCTCCTGGTAGCAGTATTTGTCAGCTCTTCTGATTCGTGGTATTACGGCTCTTTTAAGGTAAGTCCACGGGCATTCTGATCTTCAATAGCATTTTTAATTCGCCGGTAACTGTCCATTCGGCGTGCTGAGATTTCGCCATTGGCCACCGCCTCATTGATTGCACATCCTGGTTCTTGTTGATGACGGCAATCACGAAAACGACATAAGCCTAGATGCGGCCGGAATTCGACAAACCCTTCCAGTAGTTGTTGTTCATTGATATGCCACAGCCCAAACTCCCGTATTCCAGGTGAGTCAACCAGATCTCCGCCGCTTGGCAGGTGGAAGAGTTTTGCGGTTGTTGTAGTATGGGTGCCTTTGCGAGTCGTTTCAGAGAGCCCGCCCACTTTGATGTCATGCTCGGGTAGTAGTGACTGTATCAGGGAGGATTTACCTACGCCAGACTGCCCGACAAAGACGCTGGTGTGCTGATCAAGCCAGGCCAAAAGTTCTGATAGTCCTTGACCGCTCTCATCTTTGGCAGAGGCCCGGATGGTATGATATCCAAGGGATTCGTAGAGCTCCATCATCTGGTCCAGCTCGGCGCGGTTCTCGTCGGTAAGCAAGTCAGTTTTATTGAGGAGCACAACAGGGGGGATGCCTACGGTTTCTGCTGCCACAATATAGCGATCGATAAGCCCTTGAAAGGGCTCTGGCTCGGGGGCGATAACAATAACAATATAATCAATATTGGCCGCAACAGGCTTGAGGTTGCCGAAGTTATCTGGGCGCTGTAATAAAGTGTCCCGGTCAAGGCGGGCCTCTATGACACCGGTAAGGTCTTTTCCGGCACGCCAGATTACACGGTCTCCAGTGACCAGTGAATCAATGTTGGCTCTCACATGACAGCGGTGGAGGTTACCCTTATCTTCGCCTTCCAGCGCCTCAATGTCTAACAGCTGTCCAAAGTGAGCAATAACAATTCCCTCTTGTTCTTCGCTTAACTCCCCTGACTGCATTTGCCTGCTGACATCACGTTCGCGCTTCTGGGCTCGAATAGTGCGCTCTTCCTGAATTTTTTCAACACGCCACTGCTGTCGTCTATTGAGTTTTCTTTTAGCCATATTCTATTGCGCAACGATCAGTATATTATTGGGTAACGATCAATTAAGTGCTTTGAGCGAGTGAAATTGCTGGTACTATGATATTGGATTTGATGATGATTAACAGCCTTAACCCGGAATTTATTAAGGAATGTATATGGCTCGAAACGAAAATTTGGTGTGGATTGATCTGGAAATGACAGGTTTGGACCCTGAGACGGATCGAATAATTGAGATTGCAACCATTGTGACAGATGCTGATTTGAACATTCTGGCAGAGGGGCCTGTGATTGCGGTTCACCAGCCGGACGAGGTGTTGGCGCAGATGGATGAGTGGTGTACCAAGACTCATGGAGAATCCGGGTTAACCAAACGCGTTAAGGAGAGCAAGGTCTCTGAGTCAGAAGCGGAGCAGCAAACTATGGCGTTTCTGGCACAGTATGTCGATAAAGGTGTTTCACCGATCTGCGGCAATAGTATTGGTCAGGATCGTCGCTTTTTGGTGAAGTATATGAAAGAGCTTGAGGCGTTTTTCCACTACCGCAATCTGGATGTTAGCACGGTGAAAGAGTTGGCGCGTCGTTGGAGGCCTGACGTGGCGAGCAGTTTCTACAAAAAAGGGATTCATCTGGCGCTGGATGATATTCGTGAATCCATTGACGAACTTAAACACTATAGAGAGCACTTTTTCAGGGTGTAGTGCGTTATTTTGTAGTATGTTGTTGCAGAGCCCACCTGACATGTTCGTTGACAATGTCGGATGGGTCGTCGAGTTTGGCTTCCAGTGCGTTGATGATCTCAACTGAAGTCGGTGCATTACCTAATGCAATGGCGATATTGCGAAGCCAGCTTTCGTAACCGGCACGTCGAATGGCTGACCCTTCCGTCAACTTTAAAAAGGTTGCTTCGTCCCAATTGAACAGATCAATCAGGTCGGGTGTAGTGAATTGGTGTCTGGGTGAAAAGTCACTCTCCTGAGAGGGTTTTGAGAAGCGGTTCCACGGACATACAAGTTGGCAATCGTCACACCCGAAAATGCGATTTCCCATCATGGGGCGCAGCTCTTCCGGAATTGAGCCCTTTAACTCAATGGTTAGGTATGAGATGCAGCGTCTGGCATCAAGTACATAGGGTGAGACAAACGCTTTGGTAGGGCACTTGTCGAGACAGGCGGTGCACTGACCGCAATGATCCTGTTCATAGGGGGGGTCAATGGGGAGTGGTATATCCGTCAGTATCTCCCCAAGAAAAAAATAGGTGCCTGCCTGGCGGTTTATGATCATTGAGCTTTTGCCAAACCAGCCGAGACCACTTTTCTGTGCAAAGGCGCGCTCCAGAATGGGGGCGCTATCGACAAAGGCCCTGAATTGATGACCAGACATCGCTTCATTAATTTTCTGGGAGAGCTGGTTTAGCCGTTTTCGTATCAGCTTATGGTAGTCGCGTCCGAGAGTGTAACGGGAGATGTACCCTTTATTTTTGTCTTTTAGTACTTCAATCATGCGACTATCTTCCGGGAGATAGTCCATGCGTAAAGAGATGACGCGTGCGGTTTTTTCAACCAGCTCATCGGGGTGGTAGCGTTTGCTACCGTGTTTGCCCATGTAATCCATATCACCCTGATAGTGATTTTCAAGCCAGCGAATAAATCGTGCTTCATGCTCACCGGGGTCAACATCGGTGATACCTACTTGTTGAAAACCCAACTCACGCGCCCACTCTCTGATGTTCAATACCAGTGTTTGAAGGTCGCTTTCTGAGGGGCGTGTATACATGATGATCACATTAAAAATTGTTTATAAAATGATCTTTGTGCAACTGTTTGCTATGATTTACAGTAATCTAAAGGTCATTGTTTAAGCGTTTTATTACATAGACGATAACGCAGTTGATGTGCTGGTATGCGCTTGAAATGTCGGGCCATAGGACTCAATGGGTTAACGTTCAGAGCGCCATTATACGATAAATAACGCCATGAATAGAGAGATAAACACACAAACGTCCGTCATTTCTGAAAAAGTGCTGCCAGAACGGCTGTATATGGCTGAGCAGGTTAGAATGCTCGATCAGGAGGCGATCAGGAGTATTCCAATTGATGGCTTTGAACTGATGAAAAAAGCCGGCAGAGCCGCCTTCAGATCGCTGTTGCGACATTGGAGCGGGGTGTCATCGGTATCGATATTTGCCGGAGGCGGCAATAATGGTGGTGATGGATTGGTCATTGCTGGCCTGGCCGCGCAGCAAGGGATGACTGTTGAGCTGTTTTTGTTGATTGATCCGATCTCTTACAAAGCCGAAGCAGCCACGGCCTGGCAGTGGTTGCAGCAGCTAAGTTCGCAGCTGGAAGAGCCTCAGCGATTAAGAGTGAAATCTTGGAAGGCTAATGAGGCAATTGGAGGGGAGGTTATTGTGGACTGCTTGCTGGGGACTGGACTGTCCGGCCCGGTAAGAGGCGACTATGAGGCGGTGATAAACAGTATAAATCAGTGTTCATTACCGGTATTGGCGGTTGATATACCATCCGGGGTCTGTAGCGATACCGGGCGGATTTTAGGTTGTGCCATTAAGGCCGACCATACCATTACCTTTATTGGCTTAAAACAAGGGATGCTGACGGGGGAGGCGCCTGATTGTGTTGGCGAGCTTGAGTATGACGCGTTAGGCGTGCCCGAATCGGTTTTTCAGCGGATTGACTGCAGTGTTTTAAGGGCTGATTGGGGCCTGCTAAAAATAGGGTTGCCAAGACGCAAGCGAACCGCCCATAAAGGGGGTTATGGCAGGGTACTGTTGATCGGTGGTGACTATGGTATGGCTGGGGCTATAACGATGGCTTCGGAAGCTGCTTGTAGAGTCGGTGCGGGGCTGATCCATACTGCGACGCGACCAGAGCATGTTTCGGCGCTGGTGAGTCAACGCCCGGAAGTAATGGTAAAAGGGATTGCACATTCTCAAGACATTGAAGCGATGCTGGCGGCTACCGAAGTGGTGGTTATCGGACCAGGATTAGGGCAGGGAGCATGGGGGCGGCAGCTTTTTCAAAAGGCGCTGCTGGCAGATAAGCTAATGGTTATTGATGCCGATGGTTTAAATCTGCTGGCACAGCAGTCTGTCACCCCGCGAGCAAGCTGGATACTCACACCACACCCTGGTGAAGCAGCCCGACTGTTAGCCTGTTCTACGGAGGATATTGAGCAGGACCGGTTCAAAGCGGTGGTCGCGTTGCAAAAGAAGTATGGCGGAACCGTTATTCTAAAGGGGGCAGGAACGCTTATTGCCGTGCCAGATGATAAAAAGGGCGTGGTGGTATGGCTTGCCAATACCGGTAACCCCGGTATGGCTAGTGGTGGCATGGGTGATGTGTTAAGCGGGATTTTGGGTGGGCTGTTGGCGCAGAAAAATATTGGCCAGCATCAGGTAGCGCCGCTGGCGGTTACGCTACATGGTGAGGCGGCGAATGCAGCCGCCAATTCGGTTGGCGAGTATAGTCTCTTGGCATCTGATGTGATTGCCGCGATTCCTGCTTTGTTAAAGGGGGTATGAAATAAAGGGGGTATGAAGCGGGAATCTGAAATTGTTAGAATATGCGCCCTATAACGTTAGTGTGAATAGCGGGGCGTTAAACTAAGGGTTCCCTTACTGTTTTCAGTAACGAATAAGCACTAGTTAATATTAAATCGATGAGGTTGGGCTATTGTCAGGCAGTAAAATTCAAAAGGTGTCATTGCATAACGAGTCTGACACGGTAAGGTTTG
>JBFKTM010000063.1:0-9659 GCA_041636295.1 Oleiphilaceae bacterium | reverse complement strand
GCTCCGACCTCTTTATTACCGCAGGCGTACCACCTAGCATCAAGATTCACGGTAAGATTGTTCCGGTAACCAAGGCGGCCCTCACCCCTGAGCAGACGCGAGAAGTGGTGTTTAGCACCATGAGCGAAAAGCAGCGGGAGGAGTTCACCGAAAACCACGAATGTAACTTTGCCATTAGTGCCCGTGGCGTTGGCCGGTTCCGGGTTAGTGCGTTTTACCAACGTAACCTGTGCGGTATGGTGCTGCGCCGCATCGAGACCAATATTCCACGAATCGATGATCTATGTCTGCCTGAAATTATCAAATCGTTGTCGATGACCAAGCGCGGATTGATCATTTTTGTCGGTGCCACCGGTACCGGTAAGTCAACTTCGTTAGCCTCAATGATTGGTCACCGCAATAGAAACAGTAAAGGACACATTATCTCCATCGAAGACCCGATTGAGTATATCCACCAGCATCAGGGTTGCATTGTGACCCAGCGGGAAGTGGGTATTGATACCGAGAGCTATGAAGTGGCGTTAAAAAATACGCTGCGACAAGCGCCGGACGTAATCATGATTGGCGAGATACGCTCCAAAGATACCATGGATTATGCGGTTACATTCGCGGAAACAGGGCACTTGTGTCTGGCGACACTACACGCTAACAATGCCAACCAGGCACTTGATCGAATTATCAACTTTTTTCCGCCGGAACAGCACAATCAGATCTGGATGGATCTCTCTCTCAATCTGAAAGCGATCGTGGCGCAACAGCTTATTCCAACGCCAGATGGTAAGGGGCGCCGGGCTGTTATTGAAGTACTGATTAACACGCCGCTGTGTGCCGATCTTATTCGTAAGGCTGAAGTTCACAAGTTGAAAGAGTTGATGACGAAATCTCGAGATATCGGGATGCAGACGTTTGATCAGGCACTCTATGATCTCTATTCAGCAGGCGAGATTACCTACGAAGATGCCTTGGCGTATGCCGACTCGGCTAACGATCTGAGACTATTGATTAAGCTGGGCGCCGATGCGGCCGGTGGCGATCAGCTCTCGGCCTCTGTTGACCGGCTATCAATTAGTGATGATCTATAATAGGGCTGTTTCGTGGTCAATGTGATCCTGCGGCTTGACCGCAGGACCCACTTTCCGCGACGTCGTCGCGGAATAACGATATCGTTGCTCCACCGTTTAGTTGCTGGTTAGTTGCTGGGTCGTTTACCCTTAATGGGCTTCGTCCCAGTTATTGCCTACCCCGGCCTCAACCAGTAGCGGCACATCCAACTTGGCGGCACTGGACATACGTTCTATCAAGCCTTGTTTCGCCTCGTCGAGAGCACTGTCTCGAACTTCCAGAATCAGTTCATCGTGCACCTGCATAATCATTCTGGCATCCAGTCCGCTTTGTTGCAGCCAGTCGGCGGTATTGATCATCGCTTTTTTAATGATATCCGCTGCGGTTCCCTGCATCGGCGCGTTGATCGCCGTGCGTTCGGCGGCTTGTTGGCGCATCTTGTTGCGAGAGTTTATTTCAGGCAGGTAGAGGCGGCGACCGAATAGCGTCTCAACAAATCCGTCATCATGGGCCTGTTGGCGGATGCGATCCATGTAGTCGAGTACGCCTGGGTAGCGTTCGAAATAACGGTCGATATAGCTCTGCGCGGTTTTGCGGTCGACGTTAATCTGGCGACCCAAGCCAAAGGAGGACATGCCGTAGATTAGGCCAAAATTGATCGCCTTGGCACTGCGACGCTGGTCTTGAGTAACCTCTTCAACCGCCACTCCAAAGACTTCTGCTGCCGTGGCCTTGTGTACATCCAGTCCGGCAGAGAAGGCATGCAGCAACCCCGGATCCTGTGACAAATGGGCCATGATCCGCAATTCAATTTGTGAGTAGTCGGCCGCCACCAGCTTGTAGCCTTCTGGTGCAATAAACGCCTGCCGGATGCGTCGCCCCTCCTTGGTCCGGATGGGAATGTTCTGCAAATTAGGGTCGGAGGAGGAGAGTCGACCCGTGGCGGTAACCGCCTGATGATAGGAGGTATGAATTCGCCCGGTCGCGGGGTTGATCTGCAGCGGTAATTTATCGGTATAAGTGGACTTAAGCTTGCTGAGGCTGCGGTATTCCAGAATTACCTTGGGCAGCGGATAGTCTAGGGCCAGCTCTTGCAGCACCGGCTCAGCGGTCGAGGGTGCCCCTTTAGGAGTCTTTTTGATGACTGGTAGTTCAAGTTTCTCGTAGAAAATGGCTTGCAGCTGCTTGGTTGAGGCGAGGTTGAACTCTTCGCCCGCCAGCTCGAAGGCCTCACGCTCAAGCTCGGTGAGTCGTACTTCCAACTCCTGGCTCTGTTTCCCCAGTAGTTGAGCATCTACCAGTGCGCCGTCACGCTCAATATCTGCGAGAATCGGTACCAGTGGTAGCTCTATGTCGCGGTAAACGGATTGCAGTGGGGTGATGTTACTGAGCTGACTGGAGAGTGCCTGATGCAGCCGCAGCGTGATGTCGGCATCTTCTGCGGCATAAGGTGCCGCTTTTTCCAGCTCAATCGCGTTGAATTTCAGCTGTTTTACGCCTTTACCGGCAATATCTTCAAAATGGATGGTGTTGTGGTTCAGGTACTTCTGAGCCAGGCTATCCATGTCGTGGCGAGTAGCGACCGAGTTGAGCACATAAGACTCCAGCATGGTGTCTTCGGCAATGCCTCGCAGCCGAACACCATGATTCGCCAGCACATTTCTATCGTATTTCAGGTTTTGCCCGACTTTCTTTTTCTGCGAATCCTCTAATAGTGGCCGCAGGGCCTCCAGTACCTCTGTCCGGTCAAGCTGTTCGGGGGCTCCAATGTAGTCATGGGCAACGGGCACATAAGCGGCTTCACCGGCGGTTACACTGAAGGAGACGCCCACAATTTGCGCTTCCATATAGTTTAGGCTGGTGGTTTCAGTGTCGAAGGCAAATAACTCGGCATCGCTCAGCTTTTGCAGCCAGCGATCAAAGTCCTGCTGTGTGAGTACGGTCTCATAATGGGTTTCAAGCGCTGGTATTGTCGGGGACTCTACGGTTGTGTCAGCAGGTGCCGCGTTCTGTAGTTGGTTGACCCAGCCTTTGAACTCATACTCCTGGAATAAGCTCAGCAGCTTGTTATTGTCGATGGCGTTGTGTTCAATTTCATCAATACTCTGCTCTAGTTCAACATCGGTATGGATGGTCGCCAGTTTATAGGAAAGTGGCAGCATTTCGAGGCTATTTCGCAGATTTTCGCCTATTTTCCCCTTAACCTGGTCGGCATTTTCCATCACTGCGTCGAGGGTTTTATACTGATCAAGCCACTTAACTGCTGTCTTCGGGCCACATTTGGGTACGCCTGGAATGTTGTCAACGCTATCGCCGACAAGTGCCAGATAGTCGATAATCTGTTCCGGCGTTACGCCGAACTTCTCTTTAACACCGTCCACATCCATATAGGTGTCGGTCATGGTATTCATCAGGGTGACATGCTGAGTAACCAGTTGGGCCATGTCTTTGTCACCGGTGGAGATGATGGTGTCCACCCCTTTCTCGGTTGCCTGTTTCGCCAACGTACCGATGACATCATCGGCTTCGACGTCGGGAATGATCAACAGTGGCAGTCCCATCGCCCGAATAATCGCGTGAATGGGCTCAATTTGCCCCCGCAAATCATCAGGCATCGGAGGGCGGTTGGCCTTATATTGGTCATACAGCTCGTGACGGAAGTTGTTCCCTTTGGCATCGAAGATGATGATGACTTTGGAATCCGGGTAATCTGACTGTAGTTTGCGGATCATATTGATGACACCTTTAATCGCCCCGGTTGGCTGCCCTTTCGAGGTGATCAAGGGGGGCAGCGCATGAAACGCGCGAAAAAGGTAGGATGATCCGTCGACCAAAATAACAGGTTTAGTGATTTGCGCTTTACTCATGAGTGGCATCAGGTGTTAAATGTTATATAAGGAATTTGCCGGTCACCTGGCGAAGAGCCTCGCGCTATGAGGCTTGACTCTTTACGGGCAAAAGTGGCTGTTATACCACAGCAGTCAGAAGGTGAGGCAACTGTTTTTAGCTGATGTGTAGGTTACCAATGAAGAAACTGATATTCACCTTGTTTTTTGTATTTCAATTTTCGCTGGGCATGATTGTTAGCGGTTCGGCTGTGGCTGAGCAGCCGGTAAGCGCTGATCCGAATGAGCCGCAAATCACTATTCGGAAAGGCAAAGAAAAGACTTTCTATGAGTATCGTGTAAATGGCATTCTGAAAGAGATTAAGGTGGTACCCAAAGTGGGGCCCGAGTACTACTTGGTGCCCGATGACGGCGGCGGCTGGATTCAGGAAGAGAAGTCTCAATTGCTGGTGCCCAGTTGGGTTATTTTCCGCTGGTAATCGAGCAAAACTATGGCGGTATATACGGCAGTCTCCCCTGAAGAGCTTTCAGATTTTCTAGCCCTGTATGGGCAAGGAACATTGGCGGAGTACTGTGAGATTGGTGAAGGGATCGAAAATAGCAACTACTTTGTCACTCTTTCTGACAACAGTCAGTGGGTGCTTACTCTATTCGAGAATATGGCAGAGAGTGAGCTACCTTTTTTCCTCGACGTGATGTGCTGGCTGGCTCGGAAAGGCATCCCAGCGCCTGCTCCCTGTATGCAAAAAAAAGGGGGGCTCTACAGCAAGTTACAAGGTAAGCCTGCAATACTGGTACCTCGATTTCAGGGTCGTTCATTGGTGGACCCCAGTGTTGAGCAGTGTAATGCCGTGGGCGTATTTTTGGCTCGAATGCATCTAGCCCTTAAAGATTGCTCCCTGCGACGAGAGCCTCCCAGAGATTTAGTCTGGATGAGCGCTATTGAGGCAAGGCTTGCCCAGGTGTTGCCCTCTACAGAAATGGCCTTGGTGAACCGTGCTATAGAGGTTTACCGGCAAAACCAGACATTGCTGCAAGTCTGCCCTTCAGGGCTGATTCACGGCGACCTGTTTAGAGATAACCTGCTGTTCGAGGGTAATAATATTAGCGGCGTTATCGATTTCTTTCACGCCTGCAATGAGGTTTTGCTGTTTGACTTGGCGGTTGCCGCCAATGATTGGACCACCCTCAGTGATGGCCGCTATAACCAGTCAAAATTGACGGCTTTGATAGCAGGATATCAGTCCGTCAGGCCCTGGGAGCAGGACGAAACAGAGCTGTGGCCACATTTTCTGCATCTGGCGGCATTGCGGTTTTGGTTGTCACGACTGGAGAGCCGGTACTTGCCCGGCTATCAGCAATCATCCACACAGGGCGACAAGACCAAAGATCCGGATGAACTGAAGCAAATTATTCTATCGCTGGGATTAATCTGACGTTGTGGCGGCGTCACGTTAATACGCGGCACCGCCCGACATCATAGATTTCGCATCAATAACGCGTATTCCAGGCTGGCCGGAGTGTTTTCCGGGAGCGGGATTCGCATCATATGGCCCGAACCGGGAGCTACATCGACAGGCTGTCCTTTGCGGTTTTCCATCGCGGTTAACTGAAAGGTTAGATTGCCCGAGGGGGTCATCAGCTCCAATGAGTCGCCGACCGCAAAGCGGTTTTTAACGTCAATGGTCATTACACCTTTGTCACGATCAACTTCAAGGACTTCGCCGGCAAATAGCTGTTTGGTTGAATTCGAATTGCCCTGTTCATAGTTCTGATATTCATCATGTACGTGGCGACGATAGAACCCTTCGGTGTAACCACGCTGCGCCAGTTTTTCCAGGTCATCCATTAGCTCCATATTAAATGCCTTGCCAGCGGCGGCATCATCAATGGCCTGTCGATAAACCTGTGTGGTTCTGGCGACATAATAGTAAGACTTGGTTCGCCCTTCGATTTTCAGTGAGTGAATGCCCATTTCAGAGAGGCGCTGTACATGCTGCACGGCTCTCAGATCCTTAGAGTTCATAATGTAGGTGCCGTGCTCATCTTCATAAGCCGGCATCAATTGATCGGGGCGGCCAGGTTCCTGCAGTAGGAATACCTGCTCTGTAGTCTCCCCTTCGCCCAAGGTGGGGGCTGTTTGCTCTGGAATCCACTCTTCAGCCTGACTGCTTTGGTTAGCGGTGTCTTTTGCGACAGCAATGACATTACCCGCATCATCTTCTGTAGCTTCATGGGCCTGGTACTTCCAGCGGCAGGCATTGGTGCAGGTGCCCTGATTAGGATCTCGCTTGTTGATGTAGCCAGACAATAGACAGCGCCCAGAATAGGCCATGCAGAGTGCACCGTGGACAAAGACTTCCAGCTCCATGTCAGGACACTTTTCGCGAATCTCGGCGATCTCATCCAGTGATAACTCACGAGACAGAATGACTCGTGAAATGCCTTGCCGTTGCCAGAACTCAACGGCGGCATAGTTAACCGCGTTGGCTTGTACTGAAAGGTGGATCACCTGTTCCGGCCATTTGTCCCGCACCATCATAATCAGGCCTGGATCAGACATAATCAGTGCATCCGGCTTCATGGCGATAACCGGTTCAATATCTCTCAGGTAGGTTTCAATCTTGCTGTTGTGAGGTGCAATATTACTGACCACATAGAATTTGCGACCTAATTCATGTGCCAGCTTGATGCCCTGCTCAAGTCGTTCCAGATTAAAGTCGTTCTCCCTAACTCGCAGACTATAGCGAGGTTGCCCGGCGTAAACCGCATCTGCGCCATAGGCAAAGGCATATTGCATGTTTTTTAACGTACCTGCAGGAGCCAATAATTCGGGTTTTTGAGTGGAGGGCATGATTTGTCTACCTGTAATAGCTGAACTTCAAGCGGCGCATCATATCACAATTCTAATGATGGGAGATAAAGCAGAAAGTGAAATGGAGCGCGATCTCAGGGACTCATGAAAACGGTGATAGCAATTCCTGAAATGGCCGCCATGGTCATCGGCACCATCACCCTGACCGCCATTGAGCGATCACCAATTGCGGTTGCCATTCCCCCCTTGACCAGACTATTAACAGAGGCGGCAATAATAATACCGGTTACAGCAGTTGTAGCAGATAACTGTTCACTGCTGGATCGACTGAGTGTAAGGGTAATGGCATCGACGTCCGTTATACCGGATGCCGCAGAAAGCAGCAATATGCCAGCATCACCTAGCCACTCTTTGAGAGCGTGGGATAACAGCATGATAACCAGTAATATCAACCCAAAAATAAATGCAGAAGAGAGTGCTAAGGGGTTTTGTTTGGTTGTAGGTTGTTGTACGTTCACCGAGCGATTTAGCCGCCAAATTAAAATGGCCGGCAAGTAACACCATAGCATCATCACGACGGCGGGAAGCCAGAGACTTGCTAGCAGTTCACGATTAATAATGCCACACACCAGCAGAATTCGTGGGAACATAGTGCCACAGGCGGCCAAAATGCCGCTAGCTAATAGTGGGCTTAGTTCAGCCTGGGTTTTTGACAGTCTCGAAAAGTGCAGGGTGAGCGCGGTAGAGGCACTGAGGCCTGCGAAGAAACTAGTGAAAATGATGCCTTTTTTAGCGCCGCCAATTTTCATGGCGAAATATCCGACAAACGAAATGATGGCAATAAGTACAACCATCCACCAAAGCTCGTAGGGGTTAACCGCGTTCCAAGGGCCGAAGCCTTTATTGGGTAGTAGGGGTAGCATTACCACTGAAATGAGCAGCAAGCGTAAGCCCGCGTCCAGTTCATGCTCCTCCAGTTTTAGTAGGGCGTGATGAATTTCTTTTTTATTGTCGAGCAGTAATACCGTAATGACCGCTGCCGATGCCGCAATAACCGGCTCCCCTAGTACGGCAAGCACGCCGAATGTAAAGGTAAGGAGCATGCCTACCAGGCTGGTAATGCTCATATCGGCATTGACTCGCTGGCTGTTGATATAGGCCGAGGTGATTAAAACAGTCAAACCTAGAAAGGCGAAGCCAAGAATCAATTCGCTAAAGTGATTGGCTAGCAGTCCACAGATGCCGCCCAATAGACCGATTAATGCATGGGTTCGAATGCCGGCAATCCGTTGTCCTGAGGCTTTGTCACGGTTCACCCAGCCCCGTTGTATTCCAACCAAGAGCCCTAATAGCAAAGCAATAACCAGGCTAAAGAGTGGGGGGAGGGGGGCAGTGTCGCTGTTCATTCCAATTCTACGCTACGTCGTTGTGAAGTTGTTTGGGTAAATGCGTTACTATTCACTATATCTTAAAATCAATAGGTTAAAAGCTGACCAAGCGCAGTAAAACAATAACTGTTTTGCGCTGTTTAGTATGAATATTCTAATTTTTAGCAGTACTGTTCATGTTGAAATGAAGGAGAGGGACTTCGAGCCCTTAAATAATGTTTATTTACCGGAGAGTAATCATGGGCAAACTTAAATCATTCCAAGAGCAAATTCAGGAATCTATCGAGAAGGGTATTGCGGCTGTTGAAGAGCAGCATAAGTCTTTGGCTGAAAAATCTTTCAGCTACGTTGAGAAAGTAGAAAAAGAAGCGAAAAGCTATAGCATCAAAACTGTTCAAGAGATGCATAACGAAGCCGTTAATACTATGTACGAGTCAATTCGTACCTTTAACAAGCGTTTGAACGAGTATGCAGCAGAGCTTTTAAGCAAAGTTGAAAAAGTTGAAGAAATTGTAACTGAAGAAGCACCAGCGAAACCTGCTGCGAAGAAGCCAGCCGCTAAGAAAGCGCCAGCCAAAAAAGCAGCAAAGCCAGTTGAAAAAGCTGAAGAAGAAGCGACTGCTTAATTAACTTGAGATTTCAGAGCCTGTTTGCAGGGATGTAAGCTGGACAAGAAGCTCGGCATAAAAAAAGAGAGGCAATGACCTCTCTTTTTTTTTGTTTTTCATTACACTGCGCTATCCGTCTTGAGCCGCTTCTACCGGGTAGTCTTTCGCTTTCTTTTGCGTGATCACTTCTAGCCGCTTAATGATTTTGTCGAACTCTGTCTCGATTGCCGGTATCTCTTTACGTTTGATCGAGATCTCTTGTTCGATCTCAATGATTTTTTCTTTTTGTTGATTGATTTTGTTCAGAGTGGCGTCAGAAACGACCTTGCCGGTTCGCTCCATATTGGCGGCTTTAGCCTCTTCTTGTTCAAGCTGCCCTTTTATTACGGAAATATTGCCGTTTTTAAGGGTAATAAAATCTTCAATATCTTGCAGTTTCCGTTTTAACACTCTAACCGCGTCATTAGGGTGGCTATAGAGTTTTAACAGGGCCGCATCCTGTTCTTTTTGTCTTTTGGCCTCTTCCTCCAAGCGTAATCGTTCCGCTTCTTTGCTGTCTCGATCAGCAATTTGTTCCGCTGTTAGTGCTGGAGGAACGACCTCGATAACTCGACCCGCATTGTTTAAAATCTCGTAGCCGTTACGCACAAGGTGGGGGGGAATGTTAAGGCCCATGACGGTAACACCGTTTTCATCTTTATAGCGGTAGAGGTTTCCTGCGTTGGCAGTGGTGTGGCTGGTCAGTGCCAAGATAAATAGTAGTAATACTGCTGTCTGTTTAAAATTACTCATCTCAGGGAAGGATCTCAAACCTGTAAAGTGGTTAATCTATGGTATATGTAGTGCTTTGAACGCCTTAAAGGTAAATGCAACTTGTCTCTTGCGAGTATAGCGGTTTACGATTGCGCGTGATACTTAGCTATTAGAATAACAGAAAGCG
>JBFKTM010000062.1:0-9659 GCA_041636295.1 Oleiphilaceae bacterium | reverse complement strand
CCTGCTGCTTTGAGAACACCCCTCGAACAGGGTAATGACTCGCCGGATTCCACAGCATCCAGCCGCTGGCCTGGAAATCAACGGCGGCTTTTATCTGTTGCGCGACTTCGTGAACACCAAATTTTCGTTTATCAAACGCATAGTCACTGAATGCCTGAAGCCACGGCCTGAACTTTTCGGGTGGGTAACCCGCATTTTTGGCACAACTTTGAAGTGTATACAGTACGATTTCGTAAGGGCTTTTAACCGGGTTTCGATGACCCGGTATGCCGAGATGAAAGCTGGAGGGATAGAGCATCGGAGAGAGGTAGTCCACCTGACTGGCCAGCTCATGTACCTGATGCCCGATATAGGTGTCATTGCTATTCCAGCAACTATAACCATAGGTGGCGACAGAGACTTTGAGCCGACTGTCGGCAAGCTGCAGGCGGTTTCGTTCTAAAAAAATCGAAATAGCGTCTACGCGGTTCTGTTGGGTGTTCGCTTCATGAAAGAGTAAGCCGTTGACACCGGGGAAACGGATATAGTCAAAATGTACTTCATCAAACCCCATCTTCATGACATCCAGTGCGATCTGCAGGTTGTATTGTTGGACTTCGTCAATAAAAGGGTCGGTCCAAGCAATGCCTTGCTGGTCGTGCCATAGTTGCCCCTCCTTGGTTTTAACCGCCCAGTCCGGTCGCTGGTTTGCCAGCAAATGGTCTTTAAAAACGGAAAGTCTGGCAATGAGATAGAGCCCTCTTTGCTTAAAGGGGGCGAGAAACTGAGTGTCGTCTTTGATGAAGGACTTGCGGTGGGCACCGATCGTGTGGGGCAGATCATCATTGTTGTGGTAATCCAGCTCGCCAAACTCATTCTTTATATCAATTACTACAGCATTGATATCGGTGGCTTCAATGAGAGTAAATAGGTTCTTTTGGTACTTTTTACTGCTGGCAGCCCAATAATTGATATAGAGCGCCTTAGTTTGAGTTTGCTGAGCAACGTCAACCGGAGTGATAGGCACAGTAGTAATCAGTGTTGTCGCAATAAAGTAACCACTGAGCAGCGCTGAGAACAGGATGAAATGACTACTGTACATTTCATACTCCTTGATGCTTTGTAACCCTAAAGAACGGGGAAATACCGGATGCTTCGCATAGACCTTACTGCTTAAACGCCCTACCGGCTGTCTTTATTGTGACTGTAGAAAAAGTGATTGGTTCGTTCGCCGCAGTGGATAGTTATCGGATGCGTTCTGGTTGCGGGACGTTTGATGCGGAAAAAATAAAACCGGCAATTGCCGGTTTTATTGGTTTAAGCGGTTTGAAAAGCACTACCGTGTGCGGACGGTTACACTTTTCATTAACTTAACTATTACTTCTTGTCTTGGTCTTTTACTTGTTCCTGATCTTGCTCTTGATCTTTTGTTGGCTCAGTGCTTTCGCCGCCGCATCCACCACAACAACTCATAGACTTATCCTCTGTTTGTTTGAATATTGTCGCCAATCATAATGGCCAAATCATCGACTGTACTTGACTAAAGTCACTCTAATTCACGATGGCTACTACCCAGGACGTCCATCGACGCGGGGGGCTAGTAGCATGGGGGCGTAAAAGACCAGATATATGCCATAGGCAACGATCCACAGCAGGCCGGCTATACCGATTCCCCAATTGGCTGCTGCCGGTATAAGCGCGGGCAATGCCACCCGAAGCGTCGCGGCAATTAAGATACTGAGGTAACCCCAAGACATGAGTTTGGGAGGCTGCAGTTTACGCCCGGTATGCCCTAGTGAGACCCGTGAAATCATGGCGAGAATCATTCCCCCCATCGCACCGACGGTAAAGCAGTGCAACGCAAGGCTGATATTGCTGAGCACACCGATGCTGTAGAGCAACAGAGCAATCATGCCAATTGGAATAAACAGATACGAAAAATGCAGCGACCAGAGCAAAGGAGTATTTAGTGTGTGGTTGATGCCCCACCGCAAAAAACGCCAGCCGTTCGCCAGTGCCGCCAGCAGACTGACAATAGCCAAAAGCGGCATTGGCAGGTTAGCGAAACCGGCAAACGCTGCAATCACCAGCACAATCAGTGTGCCAATGCTCAAACCATCGAGCCAGCCTATATTGGCCTTGCGGGTGTAATCTGATGCGTTGCTGGTGAAGAACGGAATCACGCGGCCGCCAATGATGGCAATCACCAGTGTGACCAGCATGATGGCCCCATGTAGTGCCTGCATCGCCATGCCGGCGTTCTCGGTTAACACCGCCCAATGGCTGATACCATTCAACAGTGTCAGTACCAGTAATATCGGTACGAACATCAGATTGCGCCACTGCTTCGCTTTGAGTACCGGGTATGCCATGGCAAACGAGGCGAGCAGCAGGAAGCTGAGGTCGCCCACGGCTACCAGCCAGCCAGGCAGTGCGCCACCAAAGGCAACCAGGATACGCCCTAGCAGCCAGGCACCGGCCAGGATGCCGAGTTTTTTATCCTTCAGACCGGGGACACCAGTCCAGGTTTGTACTGCGGTGAGCAGAAACCCCACCACAATGGCGGCGGCAAAACCAAACAGCATCTCATGGCCATGCCACCAGATTGGGTTGCCGTAGGGTTGCCAGTCAAAGGGGGTCACCCAGAAGTAGGCCCACCAAGCGACCGCCAACATTGAAAATAACGTACCTCCCAAAAAGAGTGGCCTAAATGCCAGACGCAAGATAGGAGGAATGGCCATAACGGCACTCTGATTATCGATTTGAGACATCTTTAACGGGGCTCGTAGTGATTGGGAATAATGGAAAAAATCGATTGTGCAGGATGCCGACGATTAATTAAATGGGCTAGATCAAGCCAGTCGTGTTTTTTATCAATTGCGAGTTAAATGGCGAATTCAATGGCCAGTGAAAATCCATACTCATCCCTGGCTGAATAATTAAAGCCTATAAATACAATGAGTTATTAAGGTTATGCATATCCTCTATCGGGCATCTCGGAATTTCGATTGGTGAAACATTGCGCATCCGCTAGGCTTACGGTGGCTTTTCGCACCCTATGCATTCGTTGAGACGAGAGGGGCGACCAATAACTATAAAAGGGTAAAAAACGATGAAAAAGACCATCTCTTTACTGGCAGGGGTAGCACTCTGTTCCGGGATTGCCTCATCACAGGCTGCCACACTAAAAATGGCCTATGACGCTGACCCGGTCTCTCTCGACCCACATGAGCAGCTCTCGGGCGGTACCTTGCAGCTCTCTCATATGACCTTTGATCCGCTGGTGCGTTGGACCAAAGAGTTCACCTTTGAACCTCGCTTGGCAGAGAAGTGGGAGCGTATCGACGATCTGACCGTCCGCTTTCAGCTTCGCAAAGGGGTGAAATTCCACAGCGGTAACACCATGACCGCCAACGATGTGGTATGGACCTTTAACCGATTGCGCGAATCTCCAGATTTCAAGGCAGTGTTTGCACCTTTTAAAGAAGCCAGAATGGTTGACGACTACACCGTCGACCTGGTGACCAACGAGCCTTTCCCGCTGGTATTAAACAATGCGACTTACCTGTTCCCGATGGACAGTAAGTTCTATACCGGCACCGATGAAAACGGCAATGACAAAAGTGTTGTGGTCAAGCATGGCAACTCCTTTGCCTCGCGCAATATCTCGGGTACAGGCCCCTATAAAGTGACCTACCGCGAGCAGGGCGTAAAAATGGAGTTTGCCCGTGATAACGACTATTGGGACAAACAGAGTAAAGGCAATGTCGATAAAATTGTACTGACGCCCATCAAAGAGGCTCCGACCCGTGTGGCGGCACTGCTCTCCAATGACGTGGACTTTATCGCGCCGGTACCCCCCACTGACCTTAAGCGCATTGAAGAAGCCTCCAATACCAATCTGGTGACCATGAGCGGTACCCGCATCATTACTTTCCAGATGAACCAGGAGCGCCGTAAGGAGTTTAAAGATCCTAAGGTGCGTCAGGCAATTGTTCATGCCATCAACCAGGAAGGGATTGCGAAGAAAATCATGAAAGGCTTCGCCACTCCGGCGGCGCAATTTAGCCCGAAAGGTTATCTCGGCCATAATCCGGACTTGAAACCACGCTACGATCTGAAAAAAGCGAAGCAGCTTATGAAAGAAGCGGGTTATGAGAAAGGTTTCACCATCACTATGATGGCCCCCAACAACCGTTATGTGAATGATGAGAAAATCGCTCAGGCGGTGAGTTCAATGCTGGCGAAAATCAACATTAAAGTTGATCTGAAAACCATGCCAAAAGCCCAGTACTGGCCAGAGTTTGATGCCCGCGCCGCCGACATCATGATGATCGGCTGGCACTCCGATACAGAAGACTCCAACAACTTCTTCGAGTTCTTGTCGACCTGTCCGAATACCGAAACCGGTGCCGGACAGTACAACAGCGGAAACTACTGTAACCCTGAAGTCGATGCGCTGGTGGCACAGGCAAATAAAGAAACCGATACTCAAAAACGAACCGAGATCATGCAGCGCATTGAGAAAATCGTCTACGATGATGCCGGTTTTATACCTCTGCATTGGCAGGATCTGGCCTGGGCAGGACGCAAAGGGGTTGATTTGGCACCCATCCTCAACGTGATGGACTTCCCTTACCTGGGTGACCTGGTCATTACCGAGTAACGGGTTAATCAAATAACCGGGTCTCGCGTCGCCTTGATGGTGCTTTATTTGATCAAGGCGATGCAGGTCGATTGTCTAGACGTCATCCTGCGGCTTGACCGCAGGATCCATTGTCTGACGCCATAGACTCTGCGATCAAGTCGCCGAATGACGAAGATCGTTGGCGTGAATAGGTAAGTCGCGCTGGCGAGTCGATCAGACCGTTTCGGTAACCGGATTTTTTATAGTTTTTAATCACGCTCCATTGATCAGCAACGGCCGTATCTATGCTTGCATTTTTCATACGAAGGTTGGTTCAGGCCTTCATCGTTATGTTCATCATCAGCCTTATCAGTTTCTCGATACAGGACAACCTGGGCGACCCATTGCGGGAGATGCTCGGTCAATCCGTCTCTGAAGCAGAGCGGGAGGCGTTGCGTGATGAGATGGGACTCAATGATCCGTTCCTGACCCAGTACCTGCGGTTTGCCGGCAAGGCGTTGCAGGGCGATTTAGGCACCTCCTACTTCTTTAAAGAGCCCGCACTGGAGGTGATCCTGAAAAAACTGCCCGCGACCTTGGAGCTGGTATTTGGATCGACGCTGATCATTGTACTGTTTTCAGTGCCGCTGGGGGTCTTTGCCGCCATTCGGCCAGATAGCTGGTTCTCAAAGACGGTGATGGGCATGAGTATTGTCGGCATTTCGATTCCGGTGTTCTTAACCGCCATTGGCCTGATCTACCTTTTCTCCATTGAGCTGGGGTGGATGCCCTCATTCGGGCGGGGTGAAACGGTTAACCTCTTCGGCTTCTGGGATACCGGCTTTTTGACTAAAGACGGCCTGATGCATCTGGTGCTGCCCTGTATTTCACTGGCGTCAATTATGATGCCGCTGTTTATTCGTCTGATTAGGGCCGAAATGATGGAGGTGTTGCAGTCGGAGTATGTGAAATATGCCTGGGCCAAAGGCATCCAGCCATACCGTATCTATTTTGTGCATGCCTTTAAAAATACCATGTTGCCTGTGATCACCGTCGGTGGGGTGCAGATCGGGACAATGGTGGCCTACACCATTTTGACCGAAACGGTGTTTCAGTGGCCTGGTATGGGATTTCTGTTTTTGGAAGCGGTGAATCGGGTTGATACACCGCTGATCGTGGCCTACCTGATTGTGGTGGGGGCGATATTTGTAGTCACCAATACCTTGGTGGATTTGATTTATGGCCTGGTGAATCCAATGGTCAAACTCGCCGGTGGCAAGGGGTAGACGATGACACAACCATCTAGTTCACAAGAGGCGGTATTGGCCGCGGTTCATACCCCCGGTATGATGGATCGATTCAGAGATTCGCACTTCTGGCACAGTTTCAAGCGAGATAAGGTCGCGTCCATCAGCTTCATCATTTTTCTGTTATTGATCATTGTGAGTTTTGCGGCACCGCTGATCGCTCCGTTTGACCCTTATGATCAGACCCAGATCGATATCATGGACTCAGAGCTGCCACCCTCATGGCAAGAAGAGGGAGATGAACGCTTTCTGCTGGGCACCGATGCCCAAGGGCGCGACCTGCTCAGTACCATTCTCTACGGTACGCGTATCTCATTGACCATCGGTATCTGTGCGGTACTGCTACAGGCCTTTCTAGGGATTATTGTCGGGCTTTCTGCAGGCTATTTCGGCGGACGCATTGACAGCTTCCTGATGCGGCTGGCCGATATCCAACTCTCCTTCTCCACCATGATGGTTGCCATCATTGTGCTTGCGGTGTTTCAGGCGGCATTTGGCACCGAGTTATACCAGGATCTGGCGCTGTTCATGCTGATTATGGTGATCGGTATTGCTGAGTGGCCGCAGTATGCCCGTACCATCAGAGCCTCGGTGCTGGCGGAGCGCAAGAAAGAGTACGTAGATGCGGCCAGGGTGATCGGTTTCAGAGCGCCGCGCATCATGTTCAAACATATTTTGCCCAATACCCTGTCGCCGGTACTGGTGATCTCCACCGTGCAGATCGCCAACGCCATTATATCGGAAGCGGCACTGTCGTTTCTGGGGCTGGGTATGCCGGTCTCCCGGCCCTCGCTGGGGTCGCTGATCTCTAGCGGATTTGAGTTTATCTTTTCTGGCTCCTGGTGGATTACCGTGATTCCGGGCATTGTGCTGATTGTCTTGGTGCTGGTGGTTAACCTGTTGGGTGACTGGATGCGTGACGTACTTAATCCGAAGCTTTACAAGGGGTAAAACATGGCGCTGTTGGATGTTAGACACCTCGAAGTGAAGTTCGGGTTGCGAAAGGGGGCGGTGACCGCCCTCAACGATGTCTCTTTCAGTTTGAATCGAGGTGAACGGTTGGGCATCGTGGGTGAATCCGGTGCCGGTAAGTCAGTTGCGGCCTTTTCCATACTGAACTTGATCAGCCGACCGGGAAAGATCACCGGCGGCGAAATACTGTTCGACGGCAAGGATCTGTCCAAGCTCTCTGATAAAGAGCTGCGAACCATCCGTGGTAACCAGATCAGCATGATCTTTCAGGACCCGATGATGACCCTGAACCCGGTATTGACCATCGGTGAGCAGATGATCGAGTGCCTGCGAACCCACACCAAACTGTCAAAAAAAGAGGCGCGAGCCATCGCTCTGGAAAAGTTACGGTTGGTGCATATCCCCTCGCCGGATAAACGCCTTGACCAGTATCCCCATGAGCTGTCCGGCGGCATGAAACAACGCATTATCATCGCCATTGCCCTGTTGCTGAGCCCGGATATTATCATTGCCGATGAGCCAACCACGGCGCTGGATGTGACGATTCAGGCTGAAATCATGGATCTGCTGCAGGAGTTGTGCAGTAGCCAGAACCTGGCACTGATTCTGATTACCCATGACCTCGGTGTTGTATCACAGGTAACCGAACGGACGATCGTGATGTATGCCGGCCGTATTATCGAGATGGGGCCGACCAAGGAGATCATCAATGATGCGCAGCACCCTTATACCCAGGGACTGATCAACGCGTTGCCCCAGCAGACGGTGCCAGGTGGGCGTCTAAACCAGATTCCAGGCAGTATGCCGTCGCTGGAGCATATCCCCAGCGGCTGTGCCTTTCACCCTCGTTGTGCCTATGCCACTGAGCGATGTCGACAAGTGGTACCAGACTTTAGCCCCTCGGGTGGCTGTTCGGTGGCGTGCCACCTGGTGGCAGAGATGAATGAGGCGGCAAAGAGAGATAAAGAGCTGGCGGTTGAGCAGGAAGGTGGTTTAGGCAATGAGTAAGACGAATGCGTTAGTCGATATAGAACGGGTTGAGATGCACTTTCCCCTCTCGGGAGGGTTGCTTGACCAGCTTAAGCTGCGTGGCGGAAAAGTGGTGCGTGAGCAGTCATTTGTTCATGCCATCAATGATGTATCGCTGTCGGTCATGAAGGGAGAAGCGCTTTGTGTCGTAGGTGAGTCAGGGTGTGGTAAGTCGACCCTTGCCAGGATTGTAATGGGGCTGCTGACACCCAGCGCCGGTGAAATCCATTACGGCGGGCAGCGTATCGATAATCTCTCCAATAAGGCGTTAATGCCCTATCGCCGCAAGATGCAGATGATATTCCAGAACCCTTATGCATCGCTTAATCCTCGTATGACGATCAGTCAGACCTTGGCGGAGCCGGTGAAGTTTCATAATCCGGCACTGAGCAGCCGGGAGATAGACGATAAGGTCAAAGACGTGATGTTTTCGGTTGGCATTGACCCCAGTTGGGGAGTGCGGTATCCCCACGAGTTTTCCGGAGGCCAGCGACAACGCATCAGCATTGCCCGGGCGCTGGCGGTCGATCCTGAATTTATTGTGGCGGATGAACCGATCTCGGCACTGGATGTATCGATTCAGGCACAGGTGTTGAACCTGATGATGGAGGCTCGGGAGGAACGTAATCTCACCTACCTGTTTATTACCCATGATCTCTCTGTAGTGCAGCACTTTGGCACCCGTGTCGCAGTAATGTATCTGGGCACCTTGTGTGAACTGACTACTGCTGAACGGCTGTTTTCGAACCCGCAGCATCCTTATACTTTGGCTCTGCTCAGTGCGATTCCCCGTCTGGAAGATAATCAGCCGAAACATATTAAATTAACCGGAGAAGTCCCGACACCGGTTAACCTGCCGTCAGGCTGTGTGTTCCATGGTCGATGCCCCTATGCCAATGAGCGATGCCGACAGGAGATCCCCAAGGTGATGGCCGCCGATACTGACCATCAGGTTGCTTGTCACGCCATTGAAGAGGGGCGGTTGTAAATCCGTTGGATTGTTGATCTTGGGCCAGAGGAGGTGTTGCTGAATCTGGTCTAGACTATGATCATGGTGTTATTTATCTCTTATTATCGATAGCGTAGTGAACAGTTAGTGGAAATTCGTTGGTTAGATGATTTTATTGCCTTGGCGCGCACGAAACATTTTTCGCGCGCTGCCGATGAGCAGAACGTAACGCAACCGACCTTCAGTCGGCGTATTAAAATGCTGGAAGAAGAGATGGGCGTGACACTGATCGACCGCAATACCCTGCCGTTGTCACTCACGCCTGCCGGTGAAGGGTTTCTGCAGAGCGCCAAGCAAATTACCCAAATTATCAAAGAGACCAAAACCCGTTGCAGTGATATTCATAATCAGCAGCTCAGTCGTCTCAGTTTTGCCACCAGCCAGACACTCTACCTGAACTTCTACAAGGCCTGGTTAAAACCGTTTTGTGATGATGCGGGGATTGATATTGAGCTGAATCTGAACTCGACCGCATGGAACAGTTCCCAGTTTATTAACGCCCTAACGCAAAACCAATGTGACCTGATGCTCTGCTATTGGCACCCTGCCATTGCACCGTTCAGCAATAAAGGGGACGACCAGTATCAATATATGACGGTGGCTCATGAGATGCTGGTCCCTTGCTCTGCGGTGGATGATCAGAAGTTGGCCAAATATACCTTGCCCGGTGCCAGTCGCAAGCCGATCCCCTACATTGACTACCATGAGGATTCGTTGCTGCGACCGGTCATTGAGT
>JBFKTM010000061.1:0-9696 GCA_041636295.1 Oleiphilaceae bacterium | reverse complement strand
CGTTGGCGTTAATTTCCATTGTGCCGGTATGATCTGAAACCAGAAAGGGCACCTGTTTAACCTCGTCAATCAGGGTTACCCACTTTTCATTTTTTCCGTTTTTTTGCTTCTCTTCTTTTTTGTAGTGATACCAAACACAGGATTTACCGGTGAGAGGAGCGTTCAAATACATCGCTTCAGTGAGATATTCAATACGGCCTTTAACTTCAGCCAGACCGTAAACCACACCTGAAATTTTTGACGTAGGAATACTCTCGATAAAACGCTTAAAGCGGATTTTACGAAAGCCAAAGTAACTACTGACTAACATGGCAGCGATTGCTATTAATGCGATCCATGACATCCAGCGGCCAGACAGAGTGGTTTTTCGGAAGGTCTGCAGTTGATTGAGTACGCTAAGTTGCTCAGCCTCTGTTAGCGATACGCTTCTGTCACCGATATTGGCGTCAATCAGCAGGCTGATGAGGTTGTCTGGAAAAGCGCTCAGCTGGTTATTGAGTTGTGCCTGATAGATTGCCAAATTGACTTTCAGTGCCGAAAGCCGTGACAGTGCCTCGTTGCTGATACCTGTGTCGCTATAGGCCTCGTAGTCGATGGGATACGTTAGAGGCAGACTTTTCCCCAGGTGGGGAATCAGTACACCGTCAAACTCCTTTTGAACAGTGTCAAATTGAGTATGGTAACGGATTATTCCTGCGGTGAGGTCTTGGCTCAACATTGTCATACCCAGTTGCGTCAACACCAAGGTAATTGTAGCCGTTAATGCGGACAGGTAAGCGATAACCCGGTGAACCTTAAATGCCCAGGTCAGGCAAAATACCGCAAATGCCAAAGCCACTAACCCAAGCCAGATATAGAGAATACCGGCCTTGCCCATCTGCTCCCTCTCATATTGTGGGCCATATTTTGAAACAATGGGGGTGTATAAACCCTGCTGGGAAAAACCAAGTTCCGATGCGTTGTTTTGTCTCTGTGCGTATGCAAAAACATGTACTTGATCACCGGGTTCCACCCGCCATTCGGTGTAGCGTTGGTTGCCTGCCGTTTTGCTGAATGAGGCGGGGATTGACCAGCGAATGGGCGTGTTGAGGTTTTCCTCTACGGCCACGGTTATTGAACCGGTTGCGTCGGTCAACTGGAAATCAACGGCTTGTTCAGTATCCGATAGCGTTGCCCAGTAGCTGTCACCCTCTGTGTTAGTTCTCTCTTCTTCGTGTAAAAAACGGTAGTACACCGAAGGGGTCTCGGTGTATTGACTGTGAACTAATGTCGCTTGGGGTGCAATATGCCCCTTAACGCTGACTTCGCCTTCCAACACGGTCTGAATGGCGGATTCGGCAATACGTTCAAACTGCCGAATCTGTTCAATCTCATTGAATCCTTTACTTAATAGCAGCCATGCGGCCAGGCAAAGTGCTGCGGCAGCGAGCATATAGAGCGGTGCTGAGCTGAATAGCTTTTTCATGGATGAGGTTCTATTCCAAATTAACGTTCGGTTGAACTGATATTGATGTGTAAGTTGGCCCAATATTGTCAGCTTAAATTAGTGGATAGGGGCAATTTGCTCATATTCATTAACTCTCGCCTACTATAATAAAGGGCAATAATAAAACACTACACGGAGTGAGACGCAATGGTTTATGTGAAACGGATTGTTCTTGACGTGTTAAAGCCCCATCAACCCAATGCATTGGAGTTTTCCCGCAGCATTGCTGAAGTAGGGGAGGATTACCATGTACGGCTGATTGTGAGTGAGATGGATGAGAATACCGAAACGCTGTTGGTTGAAGTGAAGGGAAGCGCCCTGGACTTTAACGCAATTTTGTCCGCGATTAATGAGCTTGGTGGCTCACTGCATAGTATTGATGAAGTAGAAGTGAATAGTGTGCCTGAATAATCGCTAAAGGATAGGGCTATATGAAGCTGCTAGAGCAGACTGCCTTACTACTGCGTATTACCCGTAGCCACGGTATTATTCGCCGTTATTTTGTGGTTAACGGGTTTGACGGGGCGTTAACCATGTTGGGGCTGATCGTCGGTTTTATCTTCGGTGATCCAGCTAATCTTCCAGTAATCATTAACGCCTGCTTAGGCGCTGCCATTGCGTTAGGCGTGAGTGGCGTCAGTAGTGCTTATGTCAGCGAAACTGCAGAGCGTAAACATGAGCTTGCTAAGCTGGAGCGTGCTATGGTTGCGGATCTGCAAGATAGCACCCATGGCGATGCGGCGCGCTGGATTCCTATGTTGGTTGCACTGGTAAACGGGTCGGCACCGTTTATCATGTCGTTGTTAATCATATCGCCACTTTGGCTCACTGATCACGGCTTGTCTTTACCTATATCGCCCCTTTATCTATCGGTGGTTATCGCACTCATGCTGATCTTCTCGTTAGGCGTCGTGTTGGGACGCATTGCTGATATCTCCTATATTCGCAGCGGCTTGCAAACGGTTGTGGTGGCCTTGGTTACGGTTATTCTAATTTATCTTTTTGTAGGGGGGTAAGGTGAAATCGTTACCTAGGCTCTTCCTCGATATTGACAAGGTATTGAGCTGACTCAACTCAACGCATCAGGGGCTTTCGGCTTCTGAGGCTGCTTAACGTCTGCAGCGTGTTGGGGGAAACCTCTTGCCGGAGGGATGTCGTGGATCACTGTGGGTGGGGTTGGCAGTTTGGTGAGTTTGTGGCGATGACTGCGGATGGTGTTAATGATGCTCCGGCGTTGAAGCAGCCCGTATTTTTGATAATATCCGCTGTTTATTAATGCAGATTATTGTTGTGTCTCCTTTTCTGATTCACTGATTCGATACTCGGTTGGTGTCATATTAGTCCAGCGCTTGAACGCTCGGTTAAAAGCGCTGGCACTTGCGAAATTGAGAGCGATATAGATTTCTTTGATTCGCGTGGATGGATTCGACACCATTTTAAGTGCAATTTTTCTTTTGACCGAATCACAAAGTATCGAATAGTTTAAGCCTTCCTGTTGTAAGCGTTTTTTTAACGTACTAACGCTGATATTAAATTCGCTCGCGACGACTGATATGTTCGGAATATTCGGCTGTTTTTGATTAGATAAGTAGTGCAATACTCTTTGGCTAAAAGCGTGTTGAGTCAGTAAGTTGTTTTTCCAGCGTTCAATTTTTCGTAGTAGCATTTTTAGTATTTGAGGATTCGCTGAACGAATGGGCATGTCCAACACTCGCTTGGAAATAATCAACTCGTTGGTTTCCTGACCAAAATGCACCGGGCAGTTAAAGACCCGTTGATAGTCATTTAAATCACACAGGGCTTCATGTTGAAAATTAACCTGGATTAATCTTACGCCGTTACTTCGCTGAGCCCCTACAAAAAAACGTGCAAGCTGTATTGCAGATGCGAAATCTAACTCAATTAATGGCGCGAGCCTGTGATTGGCGAAAATATTGTTTGTCTGATAGTGGTAATGGGTGCCTTTTCGGATTAGCTGCGTGGAAAATGCGTCATTAAGCAAATGTTTATGCTTCGATGTGAAATCAAGGGCCTGATAGAGTGTGGCGAAATTCATCAGCGCGTAGCCAATGGTTCCATAATCGGACGGGTGGATGTGCTCACCGATGCTGAGGCCAAAAGAGAGGTTGCCCGTTATTCTTTCGATTTTATTGAGAATGGCTTCAATTTCGGATGACGGGACTCTTTTCTTATAGGCATCCTGGCATTTGGTATCCAATACGTTATTGTCACGACCTTGTCGATGAGCCGCATCGATCTTACCAAGGTAATCTGATAGCAGATTAAAATATATTTGAGACACAATAATGCGTTTCATGCCATTCTCTGTAGCTCGTGTGTTACTTCTTAGTATACAGCCAGAACGTTAATCTAACGTTGAGTGTCTTTAAAGCAGCACCGTTATTTTTATCCCTGTCTGTTATAAATCTCCTTAGTAATTATAAAAAACTAGAGTATTTTAATCTTTTATACCCCTTTATCATAAGCCCTCAGGGATAATCTATCTACCTTGAGAGATATTTGAAGCGGCGCTGCTATTTCTCTTCCTTATTAGCACAAGGATAGTTGTCTCCACTAAACCTATGAGTTGGATCGGGAGCCATCACGAATTCCCGACAAATTATAAAAGATTCATTTGATGACTTGTTATTTCTGAGAATGATTCACCAAGAAACATCACAATACCATCAACAATAGGCACAATTTGCCGCTCAAGATAGAGGTCATAGTCTAATGGCGAGGTTAGGCACTCCACCGGCTCGGGGCCGTGAGTGGTGTAGGCATACTCGATCCAGCCTCGATTTTGATAACGAGGGCGGCGACCCTGCTGAGTTAACCACTCATCGGCTTTTCGTGCGGCTTGAACATGGGGTGGAATATTTTTTTGATAGTCGGCCAGTTTGCGTCGGAGTCGTTTTCGGAACAGCATCTGTTGATCATGTTGGCCGTCCCGTATCTCTTGGACAATCTGGCGGATAAAGTCTTTGTAGGGGTGCCCGAGAAAAATACGTTCATAGAGTGACTTCTGGAATTCCCGTGCCAATGGCGTCCAATCGGTGCGGACGTTTTCAAGCCCTTTGAAGACTAACCGATAACCTTTACGCTCCGTGGTGTACTGTTCATCGGGTGTTGTTTCAATGAGCCCCGCATAGCGTTTTTTGGTACCTTGGCTGGAGCCTCTCATTGTTGGCATCAAAAACTTAGAATAGTGATTCTCGTACTCCAGTTCCAGGGCACTTTCAAGTTGGTACTCCGACTGTAGATGCTCTTGCCACCAGTCGTTTACGTAGTCGACCAGATCTGCTCCAATGCTGTCGGCCTGTTCATTGGTCAGTGTCTGGTTGAGCCAGACGAAGATTGAGTCGGTATCACCATAGATGACCTCATAGCCTTTCTGTTCGATCAATGTTCGGGTCTGATTCATTATGGCGTGGCCGCGTAGCGTGATGGAGCTGGGCAGGCGAGGATCGAAGAAACGGCAGCCCGGTGTTCCCATAACGCCATAAAACGAGTTCATAATAATCTTGATGGCTTGTGACAATGCCTGATTGTGTTGTTGTTTGGCTTTATCTCGTGCCAGCCATAGGTGCTCAATCAATGTTGGTAATATGCTCTGTTGTTTCCTGAAATAGGCTCCCCGATAACCGGGCACATAATGGGCTATCTCTTTGAGCGCTGGCGGGGTTGTATCGTCATCGGCATGCCACAATGCATCGGCCTCTGCCAATCCGTATGGATCGACTTTAAATGAACGAATAATACTGGGGTACAGGCTCTTAAAGTCCAACACCAGTACATGCTCGTAAAGTCCGGGTCTTGAGTCCATAACATAGCCACCGGGGCTACCCACACCTTGAGGATTTGACGGTAAATTGGGGGCGACATAGCCCTGTCGATGCAAACGTGGCAGGTACTGATTTTCAAAGGCGGCGACCGAACCGCCTACCTTGTCCAGTGGTAAGCCGGTAAGTTTGGCTCGCTCAATCGCAAATTGTATGAGATGGGTTTTATCAAAAATCTCCCAGACCAGGGCACAGTCTTCAAGGTTATAGTCTGCCAATGCCTGCGGGTTATCATGGAATAGACGGGTTATCTCTTCACCACGATCGTCCGGGTCATGAATAAGCTTCCCTTTGCCCAGTAATGTACGAGCGACAAACTCCAAGGAGAAACTTTCAAAGTTATAGGTTGCGCTTTTTAAGGTATCAATACCATCGAGCACCGCCCGTCCGGGAATTAGTACAAAATAATGGCCTTCATTATTGCTTGTGGTACGCCACTCCAGTGGCTCTGCATTACGCCCAAGGTTGAGAGGTAAATTCAGGCGCTGGCAGGTCTTTTCTAAAAAACGTAGATCAAAGTTGATGCAGTTCCAGCCAATTAAGATGTCAGGGTCATAGGCTTGTAGCCATGCCATAAACGCAATCAGCAAACTACGCTCATCGTTAAATACCTGGCCATTGTTAAGGGGCGTTTGCCCCCACATAAAGACCTGTTGAATGTCTGGTCCATAAACGGCAATAGAGTAAAGCTGGTCGCCACTCAATGAGGTCTCAATATCAAAGGAGATAACTCGAAGCGACGGTTCAAATTCGATGGGCTTTATCACAGCGTTTTGGGCACGATGAAAACTCCCCCGCTGTTCAATTAGTCCGGCACTCACGGTCATTGTAGCGGTAATAAAACGCTCCATCAGGTAGCGGTCTACGGTACGCACGTCGGCTTCTAATGGTTCAATGCCATTTTCTTTAAGGCGATTGGCTGCCGCCCTCAGGTCGCGCTGATGGGTAAAGTAGAAGCCGGTAACGGGTTGTTGAGAAAAGGATTTCAGGGCCAGCGGGCGAGTTCGGTGTAGCCGTTCTTTTGTTAGTGATAAGGCGTTTTCCAGGTGCTGTGCCTCAATAAAAAATATGCCTTCTTGCTGGGTTTGTTCGACCAGTAATGGGCCTTGTGGTGTATGCAGCCAGTACTTCAGCACAAGCCCCTGGCGGCTGTCTTTCCACTGACGAGTCAGGATAAAACCAGTTACTGTACTCATCTCATACACTTTACATGAAGGCGGATTGTTTTACCGGTCGGATTACGGGGCTTCTCCGGCAATGGGAAAGTTAACGCCGATGGTTAACATGGCTCCGGCAAATCCAAACAGCGCAATTTCTGAGTGGACTCGCTTATATTTGATACCGAATGAAGGCAGAATAGCCGGGGCGATTCCCGCCTCGTTCAGGGGTATCTTGTCTTTGTGCTCTCCCTCATAACCATGCATAAGGCCTCCTACCAGCTTAGCATAGAGTAGCTCGTTGGTGGATGGAATGGTCCAGTTGTAACCGATGTAGCCAAACTCGGAGGGTTGCCCGAAAGAGTTGTCGAAAAATGCAAGACCGACCAGCCAGTTGGACTTCTTTTGAAGTTCAAGGTTAATGAGGTGCTGATGGTTGTTGTGTTCGTCCTTGGGATCGAAATGCGTTGTGTAGAGACTGGTCTGAAAATAAAAAAAATCTCCTTCCTCCAGCCAGTCAGCCATGGCGTACGATGAGATCTGAGTCAGTATCAACGCTAGAACAAATATAATAAATGTGCGAATCATGTGTGGGCCGTCAATGGCGAATGTCAAAAAGTCGCCGATTATAATAGATTTTAAACCCCGGCAACATTGTTTAACGTGCGTTATTGCGTATTGGTTATGTTTTTTCCCCATTGGATCGGCGTGTTTGGGAAGGGGGTAAACCATTGTTGGCAAAGCGGGTAGACTATGGCAAGGAATCTCTGTTTACAGAGCTTCCCTAACTGGGGTATTGAGTGAGGAAATAAGGTGACTGGAGCGCAGTTTATATCGATCGTAATTTTGCTGGCGTTGGTCTTTGTCATTGTCCGGCGCTGGCGGATAGGGCGGTTTGAAAAGCGGCCTTTTCCCGCAGAGTGGGTTGCTATCTTGCGGGAAAATATCCCGGTTTATTCGCGACTGCCTGAGGTGTTGCGTGGTCAGTTGCATGGCGGGATTAAACGCTTTATACGAGATAAAAAATTCTACGGCTGTGATGGCCTGGTGATGACTGACGAAATTCGGGTCACCATTGCCGGTGAGGCCTGTTTGCTGTTGCTAAATCGTTCCACCAATCACTTTTATAAACTTCACCATATTCTTGTGTACCCTGACTCGTTTGTTGCCTCGCGAGAAGAACAAAACGAGGCGGGTGTTGTCTCACAGAAAAGTACAGGTTTACTGGGGGAGTCCTGGAGCCGTGGGAAGGTCATTTTATCGTGGGATGATGTAATCAAAGGGGCAAGTAATTTCAGTGATGGGCACAATGTGGTATTGCATGAGTTTGCTCATCAGCTTGATCAGGAGTCGGGTTCCGCTAATGGCGCGCCACTACTGGGAGCCAGATCCCATTATCAACGTTGGGCGACGGTCTTGTCGGAGGAGTTTGCACAGTTACAGCGACAGACGCAACACGGCTATCGCAGTGTGATTGATCAGTATGGAGCGACCAACCCGGCGGAATTTTTTGCTGTTGTGACAGAAACTTTTTTTGAAAGGCCGCATCAGCTACGAAAGCGACACCCTGAATTGTTCGAACAGATGAAAGATTTTTATGCGGTAGACCCCAGCCAGTGGCAGTAGGGCCGCGCTGCAGTAAGGTTATTGGTAAGGTTATGAATTATTTTGCATTTGGTTCCAATATGTCGGTAAAACGGTTGCGAGAGCGTGTTCCGAGCGCTACGGCGAGGGGGGCCTACCGCTTGTTGCGGCACGATTTGCGATTTCATAAACAGGGGATGGATGGTTCGGCGAAATGTGATGCGTTCTATACAGGGAGCGAATGGGATGTCATTCATGGTGTTCTCTATACCATCAATAGTGAAGAAAAGCCGGTATTGGATCAAGCAGAAGGGCTTGGGTTGGGGTACGAACTGAAGGAGGTTTCAGTAGTTTCAGGGCAAGGTAGCGCTATATCCGCCTTTCTCTATTATGCCACCCATATCGATCCGTCATTACAGCCTTTTAGTTGGTATAAGCAACATGTATTAGTCGGTGCCAGAGAAGCGCAACTGCCGATGGAATATCAGGCGAAAATCGAAGCGATCGAAGCTATTCACGACGCCGATCACAAGCGCGACCAACTGCAGCGCGCACTGTATCTCTAGTGTCAATTTGGACTTCGGCTTGCTCCCTCGACACCGTTGGCCGAATTTATCAAATATCTGTCGCTAACAGGCTGTTAATGAGGGAGGCTCTTGGGTAGAGTGTTTACTCTATAAACTGCAATGAAGAGTACTATGAAAAGTACTATGAAAAGTACTATGCCGAGTACTCTGCCTAGTGTGATACAGCATCAATGTACGCTACTTAATCTATAAATGAGTTGAGATATCGACCCCTATGCCTAGCCCACAAAGCCTTGCAACGCGATGGTTTGTAAAAAATGTTATTGCTCCCGTCCTAAATGTGGAAACACCGATTTCTCAGCAGAGAACGCGGCTCAACTTCATAAGCAGTATGATGCCCATGCCCTGGGGTGTTACTACCAGAAGGTTAAAAATACGTGATCAATCTGCTCTGTGGATTGATGTTAATGGGAAAACCCAGCGCACTATTTTGTATCTACATGGTGGCGCCTATAGTATTGGTTCTATTGATTCTCACAAAGAGTTTGCTGCGCGTCTCGGAATCACAGCTAAAGCTAATGTATTGTTGCTTGACTATCGATTGGCCCCTGAACATCCCTTTCCTGCTGGCTTGGATGATGCCGTCATGGCCTATCGCTGGCTATTGATGCAAGGGTATGAGGCTGCCAATATTGTTATCGCCGGAGACTCTGCTGGAGGCGGTTTAGCGTTGGCAACTGCCATGAAGCTACGAGATGAAAACGTAGCGCTACCGGCCTGCCTTTGTATGATTTCACCCTGGACAGATCTCACGATGAGCGGTGATACGGTACATAGCCATGCCACTACAGACATTATGCTGAATACCGAATGGCTTAGGTTGATGGCCCATCATTATGCAGGTCCAGATGGTTTGGCGAATCCTTTGGCCTCTCCGCTTTTTGGTCGTTATAGCGGGTTGCCACCGATGGTAGTGCATGCCAGTGCCGATGAGATCTTGCTAAGTGACTCGCAGCGTATGGTCGATAAAGCACGACAGGCGGGCGTAGATGCAACACTGGAACTTGGCAGCAGCGTTTGGCACATTTGGCACATACATG
>JBFKTM010000060.1:0-9985 GCA_041636295.1 Oleiphilaceae bacterium | reverse complement strand
TTCCATAGAAAACGATACAATCCACAGCTACCTACTTAAAATAATATGAAAAAGGACTTTAGCCCTATGGTTAATCAAATCGCTGGCCTGCTTGTTAAATATCGGGTCTGGTACAGTCTGCTGAGTCTGGTATTGGTTGTTGGGCTTGGTGCAGGGCTGTCGTCCTTGCGCTTCGAAAGCGACTATAAGATTTTTTTCAGCGATGATAATCCTCAGTTGCTAGCCCATGAGGCTAACCAGGAAACCTACACCAAAAGCGACAATATTACCTTTGTACTGGCACCCAAGGATGAAACTATTTTCTCCCACGCCACGCTGGCGAGCATTCAACAGCTGACCAGTGCCGCCTGGAAAATGCCGTACTCCTCCCGAGTGGACTCTATTACCAACTATCAGCATACCTGGGTTGAAGAGGACGACCTGATCGTTGAGGATTTCGTGCGCCAACCCGATGAGTTATCCCTAAACCGCCTGAACGAGTTGCGCGATATCGCGCTGTCTGAGCCGCAGTTAGTGAATTACCTGATTTCAAACCGCGCCCATGCTACGGCAGTGTCGGTTAACTTGAATCTGCCGGATGTCAGGGCTGAGGCAGATCTAGCCACTCAAGAGGTGGTTGCCCATGCCCGAGTACTCAGAGATCAGATTGAGGCGGACAATCCGAATCTGAAGATATATCTGATCGGTCAGACGGTGGTCAACAACACCTTTAACGAGATGTCTACGCAGGATACAACCCAGCTGATCCCCATTATGTTTCTGGTGATTGTCGTGCTGTTGCAAGTTATTTTGCGTACCGTCGTGGGTACAATCAGCACCGTAGTGATTATCGCGTTGAGTGTGTTGGCGACGCAGGGGTTTATGGGGTGGATTGGTTATGCGGTGAACCAGGTCAACGTGGCAAGCCCGATCATTATCCTTACGCTGGCCGTTTGTGACTGTGTGCATATCCTGAATAACTATCTCTTTAATCTGTCCCGTGGTGATGATCGGATTGCAGCCATGAAAGAGAGTTTATCCCTGAATCTGCAACCCATCTTTCTTACCAGTCTGACCACGGCCATCGGCTTCTTGAGTATGAATTTCAGTGATTCGCCGCCTTTTCAGGAGTTGGGCAATATCTCTGCCTTTGGCGTAATGGCTGCATTCGTGTTCAGTATGACGCTATTCCCGGGCATTGTGCTGTTATTGCCGATGAAGGCGCGTGCGCCATCGCAGCAGGTGGCCGCTAATCGATTAACCGCTGCGATTGCGCGTTTTGCCATTAGCCGTTACAACCCTGTTTTCTGGGGGCTGCTGTCAGTGGCGGTGGTACTGGTTAGCTTTATGTTCAAGAATGAGCTGAATGACGATACGGTGAAGTACTTTCATGAGGATGTGCCCTTCCGTCAGGCTGCCGATTACACCCAGCAGAATCTGACAGGGTTCGACATTATCTCTTATTCGCTTAATAGTGGCGAAAGTAACGGCATCAATGACCCCGCCTACCTTGCCAAGGTTGAGGCGTTTTCGCAATGGTACCTATCACAGCCTGAAGTGGTGCATGTCAGTAGCTTTACCGATGTGATAAAGCGCCTAAATCGCAATATGCACAATGATGATCCCGCTTGGTATCGCTTGCCGGACAGCCGGGAATTGGCCGCGCAATACATCCTGCTTTATGAGATGTCATTACCTTTTGGACTGGACTTGAACAACCAGATTGATAGTGACAAATCATCACTGTTGTTACGGGTGAGAGTCAAGGATCAGAAAGCGCAACAGCTGATTGACCTTGATCATCGGGCCCAACAGTGGTTGTCTGCAAATGCGCCTGAGATGGTAACACCAGGTGCCAGTGTCTCAATCATGTTTGCCCATATCGGGCAGCGCAATATCGACAGTATGCTTACCGGGTCATTGGTGGCGCTGGTTTTGGTAACACTCACCCTGCTGATTGCCTTGAGATCCTTTAAGTATGGATTACTGAGTCTGTTGCCGAATGCTTTCCCTGCGGGTATGGCCTTTGGTTTGTGGGGGATTTTTGATGGTGAGGTAAACCTGGCGGTGGCGGTCATTTTCGCCATTACCCTGGGGATTGTTGTCGATGATACGGTGCACTTTATTACCAAGTATCTGAGAGGGCGGCAGCAGCATGGTTATGATGCCAAAGCCTCCATCGAATATGCCTTCACGGTAGTGGGAAAGGCGATTATTACCACCACGGTAGTACTGGCGGCGGGCTTTTTCGTATTGGCATTCTCCAGTTTTGATGTCAATGCCTCTATGGGGCTGATGGTCGGGATTACTATCATTATTGCGTTAATCTGGGACTTCCTATTCCTGCCTTCATTACTGATCAAGGTGGATCAGCCTCGGGAAAAAAAGAAGCCGAACCTCGCGGCCCTTAAAGAGGTCGCCTCATAGCGATGGCGAGAGAAGGCTGCGTAGAGCCGCTTTCTCTCCCGTGAGAAAAGTCTGTAAGAATAGGAGAATGCAACGTTCTTGTTGGTTGTGACGCGACAGTGTTGATCAAAATTTGATCATTTTGTCTTTTTCGACTATTAATTAAACGATAGAAATAAGATACGGCCACAACAATAGAATTGTATGCATGTAACCTCTGAGGCGCGTTCTTGCGTTTCACTTCCCTCGGTATTGATGCCTTTGTGCTTGGAGGGATGCTGTGACTCGCGCCGCCATCATTAAGAGTTTAATCCGACTGGGAATCCGCTTTGTTCCCAACGAGTTAACGGCTTATCGTTTTTTTTCCGGAACCGGACACTATCTTATTCATGCTCCAAAAGATTTTCAGGTTGACGCCACTCGCGTCGAGAATATTCCAGTTTTATGGGTGAACCACAGAACCCACTGCAGTTCTCGCGTGATTTTGTATCTGCATGGCGGCGGCTATACCATCGGTTCAAATCGGACACACCTTGAACTGGCCGCTCGTATTGCCCGCGCCGCTAAGGCTCAGATGCTGATGGTCGAGTATCGTTTGGCTCCCGAGCACCCCTATCCTGCAGCACTGGAGGATGCCATGACGGCTTATCAGTATTTGCTGCATGAGCGCGTTTCACCTGAGAAGATCGTAATTGCGGGTGACTCTGCCGGGGGCGGGTTGGCAGTTGCGTTATTGCAGTCGTTACGTGACAAAAAGATGCCAGCCCCGGCGGGTGCGGTCTGCCTATCACCCTGGCTTGATCTGAGCTGCTCTATGTCATCACTGTCCACAACCCGCAAGCGTGATCCGCTGATCACTCCAGGGCGCATTCGTTTCTTCGCCCGACACTATGCGGGTATAAACGATCGAACCCAGCCAGGTTTATCGCCATTCTTTGGTGAGCTGGATAATCTGCCACCGATACTGATCCAGGTGGGGGGGGATGAAATCCTGTTACCTGAATGCAAACTGTTTACTAGTCGGGCTAATCAGCGGGGTTCCTCGGTGGAGTTGCAGGTATGGCCTGGTATGTTTCATGTTTGGCAGTTTGCAGCACGATTCCTGCCCGAAGGGAGACAGGCTATACAGAAGATTGGTATGTTTATCAGGGATGTATCACCGGTATAAAAAGGCGCTTTATTGAGGTGTTAGCCCGTTCGAAAGGGGCGCAAATGCACCATACTGATACCCATCGCTAGATGTAATGCTGGACAATGGGTATCAGTATTGAGTCGTTCCAATCAGTCATTGAATCATCGTTTCCCTAAATAATAACCATCGCTTCAGCCAAGCTGGAAAGCGCAAGGTAAACCAGCATAGCGGCCGTTATTTTCAGAAATGAGTTGAATGTATCGGTCATGGCACTTCCCCAACGTCAGGTGAAAGGAGTACGGTCTGATAACAGCAAGTAATAATCCCTGTTCGGATAAATACCGTTCTGTTCAGTAGCTTGTTGAACGCTATTAATGTACGTCGTTAATAGCCGCGTTGCAGAACTGTCTAAAAAAGTGACAAAGGGTTGCAAACGGCAACTTACGTAAACCGCAGGATTAAGAGCTTATCGTGGCCACCAGGTGAATGGTAGATCGACATTAGTCGTAATAACCGGTTGAAAGTAATGTGTAATTTTATAGTCGTCAGGGAGTGCTACGGAGGGTAACAGTTTTGTGAACTCCGTAGCAAAGTGCTCAGTTTACGATGGTGACGCCATGATTGGAGTCATCGGTTAATATCTCAAATGCGGCACGGTGTTCCGTATTGAAGGCTTGGGGTGGCTTCCCTTTTTCGGTCATCGTTAGCTCACAGCGGGCTATTTTGCTGTTAAGGCAGGTGTGACTCCCTTTGGGGGGATTTTTATAAGTCAGGCCGACAAAGTGGGATGGCGGAGCCGATATCTTAACGTGCAGGGTAGTGTCTCCGCTTCGTGTCTCGAATGTCCAATTAAAAAAATCGTAGTGGGCCTTGGCCTTAATAGCTTGAGAAAGGGTATTAAAGGTGAACTCTTTGTCGTCGATGCGTACCACGGCTAGGGTCATCCAGGGGCTCCATACAGGGCCCAGTTTGATTCGTGCGGTGGAGCATTCGAGAAAGACATGGGGTGCATTGTCAAAACCGGCGACTTGGCCCCAGGCGTATTCATCGGTGTGTTGGCTACCCCAATTATGATTTTCACTCCCTTGCCATGATGCTATCGAATACTGCTCGGAATCGACGGTAATTTGGCCCGAAAATTCCACATTCGGTGAGGTAACCAGACTTTTCGCCTTGGGGAGGGGCGTTCGATAGAGTGCTGGGGGCAGAAGTAGTAACGGTGCTTCACCGCCGACGTAGTTCAGATCCCACTCAATCTGGTGTTTGTTGTGCGCGCCGCTGCCCGTCAAATGTCCTTTCTCGAGGCGGTTATGACCTAATTGAATGCTCATCGAGTTGTTGGAGAGCGAGCACTCAGCAAACGCAATATCTTCTTGAATCGCAACTATTTTGTCCCTCTCGCCATCGAAAAATACGGCCCATATTTCGCCAATAGCTCGATCAGAGAACCCTTTGGGCGAAAAAAAGGTGTAGCGAATCCAGAAGGCCTGATTTTTTTCCGGGTGGTTAGCTCTTAGAAAAAAGCTCTCATAGTGCCCCTTACGGGTGCCAGGCGTAAATTGGCAGGTATCCAATTGCAGAGCATTGGCGGTTTTCGCGGGTAATTGCTGTAGGCTCATAACGGTTCCTTGGCGCAGTGTGGGCTGGCAATGGGTCGTCGGTTCAAGCTATCGGCTCAATGAGAGCGCCGTAAAGGGGAAGCGCAATAGTGAGTCTCTGTAAGTGACAGACGCCGTGCCAATGGCTTCCCCTTTTCGATAGACGGTCAGGGGGCAGGTGGTCAACGATGATTTCAGGTTGCTGAGCTGGTACTGCTTTTTGCCGGCAATGCGAACATCGCCCACGTCTTGCAGTGGCATTATAAAGTCATATCTGGGGCCGTTGAGGAGAATGGTCAGCTCACCGTGAATGGGTAAGGGGGTCTTATCGGGCCCATAGTAAGCGGTACCGGTGAATGGGCGAGGGGCCGTCAGCATGAACAGCTTTTGCGATGTCGCCTTGATATCAAAGGAGAATTCGGCTCGTTCCTCCCCATTAATTTGTAACCAGCCACTCATGGACTCTTTTAATACGATGGATAAAGACATAATGATTCTCCTGTTACGCTTCGTAGCTGGCTAAAATTCTTTTTGATAATGTCTCGGCTGCTTTGGTCGCCAGGGCCATGATCGTCACTTGAGGGTTGGCTCCAAGTGACGAGGGGACGGCACTACCGTCCATCACATAGAGCCCTGATTTGCCAAATACCTGGTGGTCAGCGTCACAGACAGCGGTTGTAGTCGATCGACCTATGCGGGCGGTTCCCAATGGGTGGAATGCAGAGATTAGAAAATCCCTTGGGCTCAGTTTCATTTGTAGTAGTTCGTCCAGCTCTCGCAGGTTGCGAATGACAGGCTTTTTGCTGCAACCGGCAATCCGGACTTCGTCGGCTCCTGCCGCCAAATACATCTTCGCTAATGTCGAGATACCCTCCAGGAATAACCGGAAATCCTCCTGGTTCATGTTATAGGTCACCAGCGGAATATCCTTGATGAGCCCCTTGCGAACTTTGCCTCTTGTTTGGTCTTTAATCATAAAGCCGAAAAAGGCGGTGTTGGGGTAGCGCTCTATCTGTTGGACAAATTGCTCACCTAATGAAGGCAGTAACATGCCATAGGCCAGCAAAGGGGGGGTTGCCCCTTCAAACAGTAAGCCTTTACTGGCCAGCGTGGTTACCCCATACCCTTGAGGAATCAGCTGGCTGTGATCAAATGAGCGGTCTTTGAAGTGTGCGGTTACTGCTCCTGCAGGGTGGATGGACAGGTTTCTTCCGAGCTGCTTGTTCTTAACACCGTTTTGCTGGAGAAACAAAGGGGTCAGCAGGCTACCCATCGCCACCACTAAATGCCGGGTTTTGATGGAGAGCGGTATCTCAGTCTTGCTACCTTCTTTGTGCTTGAAGCCTGTTGCCTTGACGCCAACCACTTGGTCGCCCTCCCAGTTGATCTGGTCGGCACGAAACCCTGTCATCAACAACGCCCCTTTTTCCAGGGCGCGAGGGATAAAGCTAACATTGGTCGACTGTTTAGCGCCCGTTGGACAACCAAACTGGCAGAGGCCTTGGCCATCACAGCCAACAGCATTGCGTGGCAGTAGGTGCCCTTTGTCGGCCATTATTTCGGAAGCCCCTTCATCAATGACCTTGAGGATCTCACCGACATATTTTGCATCGGCTGGTTGTACCTGAAGTACCTCTTCCACCCGGTTAAAATAGGGTTCCATCGTGGCTTTGCTGAACTCCGTAAGACCTTCATGTTGCCACTGAGCCAATACTTGATCGGGGGTTCTGACACAGGTGCCCGAATTGATCGTGGTTGTACCACCGACATTGCGCCCGATAGGAATGGGAATCAGGGTACTGCCTATCGCTCCTGTGGCCCCGTTGGCCCGGTAGAGTTTGTGGACCATATCGGGAATTTTGCCGGTAAAATCTTTGCGATCGAGATACCGTCCCTCTTCCAGAACCAGTACCGCCAAACCATGGCTGGCCAATTCGTAGGCGGCAGCTGCGCCCCCGGCACCGGTCCCGATTACCACGACATCAACCTCGATTTCCTCAATTGGTTCGTAGTCGTCAACGTCAATAACTTGCTGTTGCCAGCGATGTTTTTCCACCTCGGAGGGCACTCTTACTCCGTGTTTGGCGTTGAGTTGTGAGGCGATTGAATCGTTATTCAGATAGGCGAACTTAAGCGGCAGACTTAATAGTCTTAAATAGTTTCCGAAGAGTGGGGTGTCAGCATATCGTGCCAAATAAGTGGCTCGTTCAGATGGCTGTAGTTGGCTAAATCCACGCCCGCAGATCAGCAGTGAATGAAGCTCTAACCCCCAAAGCAGCCCCCCATAGGTAAAGTCTACAGTTTGAGAACTCTTTAATAGGTCATTCACCTGATTGACTATTTTACTGTTATCCGGCGCTTTTATTGTTGCTCCCTGTGGGAAGAGACTATCCGATAGCGCCATAGCAATGGGGTTAGGTGACGGCAATTTTTCCAAGAGATAATCTTGTAATCTATGTATTAACCCCGGCATATCGACTCCTCTGCTTGTTCACTGGTCTACGGCCTTTTCGTGCCCATTAACGTGCTGTTTCTCAGCCTTTATCGAGACATAACAGGAGTATAGGGTGGGGTGTTATCAAAATATTGCCGCGACAGACAATTAAATTTGTCGCTGGTGCATATCCGGGGCGCTGCTGCTTATCTAGATAGTTCTTATCCAGAAATACGATAAATTCCCCATGGTCATCCGGTGACTTGATCACAGGATCTATTAATTTCAACGACTTGTGGTTCCTTCGGTATGACGAAAAAACGTTTCTGGATGGGAGCTAAATAGTATCGAGTGGCGGGTTTGTGCTTTTCCTTCATCTTGCAGATACGTCATAATAGGCAGCACGATCAGGCTTGTAAGAGATCATTAGCCTGTGCAAATCATCTATTGATAAATCTAGAGTGTTAGCACTGATGAAAGAGATGCCAGTCGAAATTGCCCAGTGGGCTGATGAGGCAAAGCAGGCATTAGGAGTGGCCTGGATGCTGTTAAAAGGAGAGTATCCGAGCCCTGATGCTGACCAGAAAAGTTATTTGTTTAAATACGGTGCAGCCCTTTGTAGCTTGAACCGGGGTATCAAGGATAAAGAGAAACAAAAAACGATCTATAAATTTTCGGCTCAGCGAGTATTAGCAGGCTTTGAGGCGGATGCCACTACCAGGGCACACTTTGAACTTAACTTTTTGATGGCCTATGTCGATGCCCATATTGGGCTTGGTTTGTTAACCGATGAAGAGGCTGAAAAAATAATGCTTTATATTACAGAACACTTTGATATTACTGATCTGGCCTCACGTCACTAACGGCGTGAGCGAAAGAGTAGAGGATGCTATGACCGATAAAACAACAGAAATTGAAGCGGCCGTATTTCGCCGTTTATTGCAGCACTTGGACGAACGCAAAGATGCTCAGAATATAGACTTAATGAACCTGGCTGGCTTTTGCCGAAACTGTCTCTCCAAGTGGTATGTGGCCGCCGCCGAGGAGCGAGGAGTGGCGGTTGACTATGAGTCTGCCCGTGAGCTGGTGTACGGTGAGCCTTATGGGGAGTGGAAGCAGAAGTATCAGAAAGAGGCAACTGCGGAGCAACTGGAGCAGTTTAAAGAGTCACATAAGCACTAAAATTAGTCAGTGGCGGTGAGTTGTCTATTTTGCTCAATCAGCCGCCACTTTTTATCCTTTGATAGCTTTTTAATTGCTATCTCGCGGCGAGTTGCCGCCGAGCGAGTCTCTGCGGTTTCTCGATAGATCAGCTTTATGGGTCTTTGGCCGCGAAAGAACTTGGCACCTTTGCTGCCCGAGCCTTCGAAGGTGGCCAGGTGTTCACGGAATCGCCGTTCTGGGTCTGTGGCGATTCCGGTATAGAGTTGTTCCGATTCGGTGAGTATCAGATAGACCCACCAGGGTGATGCATCACTCATTACCAGAGTAAGACTCAGCGGCGTCATAAAACTGATTGATGACGGATTCAGTGTTTGATAGCGGCTGGTTGGACTCAGGTATCAGTGAGCGATAACGCGCCAGCAGCTCATCCAATAGCGCTTTACCGGCAATAATCTGTTCTGATGTCAGTTCTTGGGTCAGGACCGGCTCGGCTTTCTTGGACTCCTCCTGACCGGTTTTGGCCGCCAGTAGTGTCCAGCCGTAGGCTTTTACCAGATCTTTCTCTACGCCTTCTCCTTGATAGTACATCACGGCAATGTTCTGCCAAGCGGGTACAAAACCTTGTTCAGCGGCTTTCATATACCAGTCAAAGGCCTTGGTTTTATCTTCCAGGCACCCCAGTGCCTGATCGTAACTGTTAGCGAGGTTGTATTGCGCCTGAGCAATACCCTGTTCTGCCGCTTTTTCAAACCAGTGAAAGGCGGTGAGATAGTCCTGCTGTCCGAGCGTACCCTGTGCGTAGAGCAGGGCCAGGTTATATTGTGCCTCAGCCTTGCCGTGGCTGGCTGCCCGCCAGTAACACTCTGCAGCTTGTTGCGGGTATTGCTGTTGCCCGTCACCATTCTCATACATTATGCCAAGTAGATAAAGTGCATCAATAACGCCATCATCAGCGGCCTCTTTGCAGAGTTCAAAGAGCCGTTGTGGATCGTCCAGCGCTTCGTATTGGGAATGAAATACCGCTGACTTTTGCAGTTGCTGCTGTTCGGTCAACCGCTCTTCCGGCCATTGTGGTTCCGTGTTCGCAGTGTGGTTACTCTTAAAGCGAGAGAAGAGAGATTTAAGTGGCATAGCGAAAACCTTGTTTGGATTGCGGTGTGGCGTTGATGAGGATAAAGAGTATACCATCTTCGCTACTTAGCCGTTACTCTGTAAAAAGGTAAAAGGTAAAAGGTAAAAGGTAAAAGGTAAAAGGTAAAAGGTAAAAGGTAA
>JBFKTM010000059.1:0-10042 GCA_041636295.1 Oleiphilaceae bacterium | reverse complement strand
CAAAATGGCGATTATTCACGACAAGCAGCAGTACGGTGAAGGTATTGCCAGCGCAGTGAAGCAGACCGTTGAAAGCAAAGGCGTTAACGTTGTAATGTATGAAGGCATTACAGCTGGCGACAAAGACTTCTCATCACTAATTGCCAAGCTGCAAAAAGAAGGCGTGGACTTCGTATACTATGGAGGCTACCACCCTGAGCTGGGTTTGATTCTTCGTCAGTCTGCAGAAAAGAAGTTTGATGCCAAGTTCATGGGTCCTGAAGGCGTTGGCAACAAAGACCTGAGTGCCATTGCCGGTGAAGCCTCCGAAAAGTTGTTGGTTACCCTGCCACCAAGCTTCGATCTACGACCAGAAAACAAAGACCTGGTTGAATCATTCAAGGCTAAAGGACAAGACGCCAGTGGCGCATTTGTTCTTACCGCATACTCAGCCGTACAGGTAATGACAGACGCCATGAAGAAAACCGGCTCTGACGATACCAACGATGTACAAAAAGCCATGCGTGAAATCACTTTCAAGACACCAACCGGTGATATTCAGTTCGATGAAAAAGGCGACCTGAAGAGCTTTGATTTTGTCATTTACCAGTGGCATGCCGATGGTAGCAAGACTGCTGTAAAATAAGCACGCTTATTACCAGAGAACGAAACACCTTCTTTCTAACGAAGAAGGTGTTTTTTTATATTGTTGACATCTATAGACAAGGCCGTTTTGGGTGACAATTATCCAGTGTACTGTACCAAATAGTTTAAGAGCGTCTGGAGCCCATTAATGTTAGAAGCAAGCCTCTATTTCATTCAGCAACTGCTGAATGGCCTGACCATTGGTAGCACCTATGCGTTGATCGCCATAGGTTACACAATGGTTTATGGCATTATCGGCATGATTAATTTCGCCCATGGTGAAATTTACATGATCGGCATGTATATCTCATTCATTGCCATCAGTGGATTAACCATGCTTGGCGTTGAGTATTTACCTCTCCTATTACTTTTTACCCTTGCGATATCAATGTTCATATCAAGCACCTACGGCTGGGCTGTTGAACAGGTGGCTTATCGCCCAGTGAGAGGAGGCAACCGACTCATTGCCCTTATTTCAGCAATCGGTATGTCGATATTTTTGCAAAACTACGTGAGAATTGCGCAAGGATCACGGGATATTGCAATGCCCTCCCTTATTCAAGGTGGTTGGAGTTTTGGTCCTCCTGAAGGCTTCCAGGCGACATTGTCTTACATGCAGCTCATCATTTTTATTGCCACCTTTGTTACCATGACGGGCCTCACTCTATTTATCGCCAGGTCACGTATGGGCCGAGCCTGTCGAGCCGTCTCCGAAGATATGAAGATGGCCGGCCTCCTTGGCATCGATACCAACCGAATTATCTCTCTTACCTTTATTATTGGTGCTGCACTCGCTGCAGTCGCCGGCCTTTTACTCGGGCTTTACTATGGTGTTACCAACCCCTATGTCGGCTTTATTGCCGGACTGAAAGCGTTCACCGCAGCGGTACTGGGTGGTATAGGCAGTATTCCTGGCGCCATGCTAGGCGGCTTAATTCTTGGGGTTACCGAAAGTATGACATCTGCCTACTTCAGCTCTGAGTATAAAGATGTCGTTTCGTTTGGCCTATTAGTTCTAATTTTGTTGTTCCGACCGACTGGGTTGCTGGGTAAACCAGAGGTGGAGAAGATTTAATGAAAGAGAAATTTGTACCTGCGCTCATCGCAGGCATTGTCACCTTGATCCTTGCGTTTCCATTATTGGGTTTAAACCTTGTTGCTGACGGATTAAGTCTGGTTATTGAAGGCGCTGACGCCAAGACCCTACGTTACATCGTATTTGCTGCGCTCGCGGTATTCCTGTTCCAACTATTCAAAGAGAAACTGGGGGGTATCGTCAGTAGCATTCCCTTACCACGTAAGGCTTATGGCCAAGCATCGGTAGTCTCTCAGGCACAGAGAGATAAGCGAGAAAGACTGTTTACTATTATTGTTGTAGCACTTGCCTTGATTTGGCCCTTTTTTGCATCCCGCGGCAACGTGGATCTTGCCACGCTGGTTCTTATCTACGTCATGCTGGGCTTAGGCCTTAACATCGTTGTTGGTCTGGCGGGTCTATTGGACCTGGGTTATGTCGCCTTTTATGCGGTAGGAGCTTATAGTTATGCCCTGCTACATCAATACTTTGGATTTTCATTTTGGGTCTGCTTACCATTGGCAGGGCTTTTAGCCGCCACATTTGGCTTTATTCTCGGATTTCCGGTGCTAAGGCTTCGCGGGGATTACCTGGCCATCGTCACACTCGGCTTTGGTGAAATCATTCGAATTTTGCTAAACAACTGGACTCACCTGACCGGTGGTCCAAACGGTATTGGCAACATCCCGAAACCATCACTATTCGGACTTGAGTTTGGCCGCCGAGCGAAAGAAGAAGGCAATGTTCCGTTCCATGAGTTTTTCGGTATTGATTACAGCAGCAGCTACAAAGTAGTCTTCTTATATCTACTGGCCCTGTTACTGGTACTGTTGACCATATTCGTTATCAGACGTCTGACACGCATGCCCGTGGGCCGAGCCTGGGAAGCCCTGCGTGAAGATGAAATCGCCTGCCGTTCACTAGGCCTGAATCGAACGGTTATTAAGCTATCGGCATTTACGCTGGGAGCCTCTTTCGCCGGATTTGCCGGAGCCTTTTTCTCGGCTCGACAAGGCTTTATCAGCCCTGAATCATTCACCTTCATCGAGTCTGCAATCATTCTTGCCATTGTGGTACTGGGTGGTATGGGTTCACAACTCGGGGTGATACTGGCTGCGATTGCGATGACGGTATTACCTGAACTGGCTAGAGAATTCCAAGAGTATCGAATGTTGATGTTTGGTTTGATGATGGTATTGATGATGGTCTGGAGACCTCAAGGTCTGCTCCCAATGAAGCGTAGACATATGGAGCTGGCCAATGACTAATTCCATGTTAAAAGTACGTGACCTCTCCATGCGCTTTGGCGGCTTACTGGCTGTTGATGGCGTATCACTAGACGTCAATGAAAGAGAGATTATCTCTGTCATTGGCCCGAATGGTGCCGGTAAAACAACGGTTTTCAACTGCATCAGCGGCTTTTACACTCCCACTGGCGGAAAGATTAACTTCAAAGGCCAGGATGTACACGCACTGGCAGATTTTAAGATCAGCCGTCTGGGTATGGTCAGAACATTTCAACACGTTCGACTTTTCAGTCAGATGACCGTCATTGAAAACCTGCTGGTTGCACAACATCGACACGTAAACACCAACCTGTTTTCCGGGCTGTTTAAAACGCCGTCCTACCGCCGAAAAGAGCAGGAAGCAATGGATCGTGCCGCTTACTGGCTCAAGAAGGTGAATTTGCTGGAGTTTGCCAACCGGGAAGCAGGAAATTTAGCTTACGGACAGCAACGCCGCCTGGAAATTGCACGCTGTATGGTTACAGAGCCTGGCCTGCTCATGCTGGATGAGCCTGCTGCAGGACTCAACCCCAAAGAGACCAAGGAGCTTGACGAGTTGATTGTTAGCCTGAAAGAAGACTACAACGTCTCCGTGCTGCTAATCGAGCATGACATGAATCTGGTCATGGGTATTTCTGACCGCATCGTGGTGATTAATCAGGGCCGACCACTGGCAACCGGCACCCCTGAAGAGATTCGTTCAAATCCAGACGTTATCAAAGCTTACTTGGGAGAGGTATAGATGCTAAAGCTACAAAACGTTCATACCCACTACGGTAAGATTGAAGCACTGAGAGGGGTGTCCCTAGAAGTTAACGAGGGGGAGATCGTCTCTCTGATTGGCGCTAATGGCGCGGGTAAATCCACACTACTGATGACCGTTTGTGGAGACCCTCGTGCCAGCTCAGGCCAAATCTGGTTTGAAGACAAGGATATTACTCAGGCTAGTACCGCTGAGATCATGCGAGGTGGTTTAGCAATAGTCCCGGAAGGCCGACGGGTTTTCTCGGGACTGACCGTTATGGAAAACTTGCACATGGGCGGCTTTTTCACCAACAAGCGTGACTTTGATGCCACCCTTGACCATGTTTTCCAGCTCTTCCCGCGACTCAAAGAGCGACAAGATCAACGCAGTGGCACCATGTCAGGCGGTGAACAGCAAATGTTGGCCATTGGCCGGGCACTGATGAGCAAGCCTCGGCTACTGTTCCTTGACGAGCCCTCACTGGGGCTGGCGCCAATCATCATCAACCAGATCTTCGAAATTATCGAACAGTTGCGAAATGAAGGGATGACGATCTTTCTGGTAGAGCAAAACGCCAACCAGGCCTTACGACTGGCTGATCGCGGTTATGTACTTGAAAACGGAGAGATAGTACTGCAAGACACCGGCGACAACCTGTTAGTTAACGAAGACGTTCGTAAAGCCTATCTAGGCGGCTAAGGCAGTTTTGGAGGAGGCTGAAAGTCACGCCTCCTTCTCTCCCTCCCCCATTTCTTAGATAAAATACCACTATCAGTTACATTTTTTTTCATATAAGCTTATATTTGTTCTATACGAATGAAAAATGCTGTCTATACTCCTTTTACAGCTAAAGGAAAATCAAAACCCCAAAACGGAAAACCTCTAAGGAGAACACCTATGAAAAAACTGATCGCTGGTGCAGTTATCGCTACAGTATCCTCTTTCGCTATGGCTGGGACTGGTCCTGGTTGTGGTGTTGGCACTATGATTTTCAAAGGTCAGTCAGGCGTTGCACCCCATATTCTTGCTGCAACTACCAACGGTACGTTCGGTAACCAGACATTCGGCATGACTTCAGGCACACTAGGTTGCGATGCGAACAAAGCCATCGTATCAACAGCTATGTACATGGATAACAACATGGACAACATCGCTCGTGACATGTCTCGTGGTGAAGGTGAAAACCTGACAACACTAGCGGTTCTGTTAGGTGTTGAGCAGCAGGATCGTGATGCTTTTGCAGCAACACTACAGCAGAATTTTGCAGCTATCTTCCCAACTGAAAGCACAACTTCTGATGAAGCGGTGCAGGCGATTATCGACGTTATGAAGGCGAACCAGGCGCTCGCTAAATACGTCGGCTAATCCAACGTTATTTTTAGCTCCAAACGAAAACCGCCTCATTGCAAAATGGGGCGGTTTTCTTTTATGCTGATACAACAAAAGGAAGCTCACCCTCACCACGTATAATAAGGAATAAAATGAAGCGCTTTGCACTCTTCGTGTTTTTTTTCCTCTCTTCACAATATTCATTTGCCGAAGAATTTTCTCATAAAATATCTCAGTTCAAGCAAGCTGCTTTAGAACAAAAGCTATATATCAATGAAGAGTGGCTGGCATTAGTCCATTACCGCCCAAATAGAGTCATGAATGGCTATGTGAGTCAGGCCGATGATGATAGTTTTTTTATTAGCGAAGATGGCAAATACGACCCCGAAGCAGAACTCATCGCTACCATTGATTTACTATTAGCAGACAATACCTCAAATCTGCACTGTCAGTTTCCAGCCCGTCGCCACTGGCTATTGTCGGAGATGAAACAACAAGGCCTTTTGAATCGGGAGACTCCTTCCGTACCCGCTTTTTGTAAAGATTATTACCAGTGGCTGGAAGCCATCAATACCAAAACAATCACACTGGTTTTTGCATCCTCATATCTAAATAGCCCCTCCTCAATGTTTGGCCATACCTTTTTAAGGTTAGATCAACCCGGTCAAGACAAAGACAATCTGCTGCTTGCCAATACCATCAGCTATGCCGCCGATGCCGGTGAGCGCGACAATGAGCTGATGTTCGCCTATCGCGGCATATTCGGAGGATACCCTGGCATCACATCCATTGAACCCTATTACGATAAAATCAAGCTTTACTCTCACCTTGAAAACAGGGACTTATGGGAATACCAACTGAATTTAACAGACCAGGAAACCATGCAATTGCTCCGCGCAGCATGGGAAGTTAAAGACAAACGTTTTGATTATTATTTCTTTGATGAAAACTGTGCTTACCGCATTCTAGCGCTGATCGATATTGCTCGCCCCGGCACCAACCTGCTTGATGAAATAACCTACCGTGCCATTCCGTCCGATACGGTGAGACTGGTTGTTGATAAGTCACTGGTCTCCTCCATTGTCTATCGCCCCTCCTCTGCTACAGACATCACACATAAAATCGCCCAACTGACGACAGAAGAGCAAACGTTAGTCGACCGTATTTTAACAGATGGATTAGATTCCACGACCCGACAGGTACTACTGGCTTACAACACTGAAGACCAGGCCCAGATCCTGGATACCGCCTTTGACTATTTGCGCTATCAGGCCATTGAAGAAGAACACGCTCATGAGGAGTCGGCGACGCTATCCCACCAAATCCTGATTGCTCGCAGCCAGTTAAAATATACCGCCAATTTGTCACCCCCATCCACACCGACCGTACGAGATGATCAAGGCCATGAGACACTTCGATTATCCCTATCGGCGGGAGAATTTGACCATGACAGATTCGTTCAATTTACGGTGCGGCCAGCCTATCATGACTTGAGCGACCCGATTGAAGGCTATCAACCCGGGGCTCAACTGCAATTTATGCGCACCGATTTCCGTTATTACACGGAACAGTCAACACTGGAGGTTGAACGATTCGTTGGGGTGGAAGTCATGTCACTGACACCACGAGATGCTTTTTTTAAACCAGTCTCATGGCAAGTAGGATTTGGCGGCCGAAGAGTATTCGCTGGAGAAAAAAGAGTATTTGCCCCTTATCTCGAAGGCGGAGCAGGGCTTAGCTATAAGTTACTGAACGGCATTGGCTATGGCTTAATTACTGGTGATTTGGAGATCGACAGCAGCCTTGGCAAGGGTTTTAATCTTGGCCCAGGGGCCATCATTGGCTGGGCCTACCAGGGGACTCAATGGCAAGCTCAAGTCGGTCTAAAAACGATACAATTTCTAGAAGATGAGCAACACAATCGTGACCGCCTGTTTTTCAGCCAATCACTCACGCTGAGTAAAGCATTGTCCCTGAATCTCAATGCAACCCGTGAACGAGAACAGGGCCGCTATACCACCGAGTGGGGTGTAGAGGCACGTTACTACTATTAACTGGCACAAACCTTATGCATAGAAATCATACAATTGGCCTGTTGCCACGCCGCCCCTTACAGCAACTATACCGGTTGCTACTGGCTTTATTTTACACACTACTGTTAAGCGGGTGCAGTGGGCTTTTTTTCCTACCCGCGAAACAACACTTTACCTCACCAGAACAATTCAATCTGCGTTATCAGGATGTAAGCATTGCAACAGTCGATGGAGAAACCCTACACGGATGGTTATTACAGAGCACTTATCAACGAAAAGGCATCGTCTACTTTCTTCACGGTAATGCCGAAAACATCAGCACTCATATTGGCAATGTTATGTGGTTGCCGAATGAGGGGTACGACGTTTTTTTGTTAGATTATCGCGGCTTTGGGAAGTCAACCGGCAACCCCGACCTTGCAGGCGCGTTAGCGGATATTGACGCGGGATATCAATGGCTGACGACCAACCCCACCTATTTAAATGACGCAAAGTTTATCCTTGGCCAAAGTTTAGGCGCTGCATTAACATTAAGTTTTGCCAGCCAACAACCCGACCTTGAAAAAACAATTAATGGCATCGTAGTCGATGCAGGCTTCCCAAGCTTTAGAGGTATCGCCAGAGAAAAACTGGGGGGCTGGTGGCTAACGTGGCCTATTCAATACCCTCTGTCATGGTTAATCCCCTCTCAATACGATACTGAAAAGCGCCTGGATCAGATAGCCCCGACTCCACTTTTAGTTATCCACAGCACTAATGACCAAATTATTCCCTTCCATCATGGCGAGTATATTTATAACCACGCCTCAACACCCAAACAGTTTCTAAAAACCGATACGCCTCATAGCGCAACATTCAGAAGCAAACAGTATAGAGAGGAGTTAGTTAATTTTATGGGAAGGAATAGCGGTAGCGCTTCGCTGCAAGGTTACAACACTAGCGCCGTCCAGCCAGAGACGCTACAGCCTTAAAAACGCTCAAGCGACGGCCAGATAAGAGGTACAAAAAAGGGAGCTAATCAGCTCCCTTTTTATTGGAAAGGCTCAGAATTAAGCTTCTGTGCTTTCCTCGATGTTTTTCATGGTCAGTTTAATACGGCCACGGGCATCAACATCAAGCACCTTAACTTTAACCATCTGACCTTCAGACAGTACGTCAGTCACATTCTCAACACGCTCATTGGAGATCTGAGAAATGTGAACCAAACCATCTTTGCCAGGTAAGATATTAACAAAGGCACCAAAATCAACGATACGCTCAACTTTGCCTTCGTAGATTTTACCTACTTCAGCCTCTGCAGTAATTTCGTTGATTCGATAGATCGCCTCTTCCGCAGCCAACAACGTATCAGCATAAACTCGAACAGAACCATCATCTTCGATATCGATAGACGCACCGGTATCTTCACAGATAGAACGGATAGTTGCACCACCCTTACCAATGATGTCACGAATCTTGTCTGGGTGCACTTTCAGGTTATGCATAGATGGCGCTTTATCAGAGACCGTCTCACGAGAAGATTCGATAACCTTATTCATTTCACCAAGAATATGAATACGTGCCTGTAGTGCCTGCTCCAGGGCGATATCCATGATCTCGTCGGTAATACCTTCGATCTTGATATCCATCTGTAACGCAGTAACACCTTCTTCAGTACCGGCTACTTTGAAGTCCATGTCGCCCAGGTGATCTTCATCACCCAGAATGTCAGTCAGGACGGCAAACCCATCACCCTCTTTAACCAAGCCCATAGCAATACCTGCCACAGGTGCTTTAATGGGTACACCGGCATCCATCAACGCCAGGCTGCTTCCGCACACGCTAGCCATTGAGCTTGAACCGTTCGATTCAGTAATTTCTGAAACGACGCGAATAGCGTATGGAAACTCTTCTTCTGTCGGTAGTACCGCCTGCATACCACGGTTAGCCAACTTGCCATGACCAATTTCACGACGACCTGGAGCGCCCATTCGGCCACACTCACCAACTGAGTAGGGAGGGAAGTTGTAGTGAAGCATGAACGCTTCTTTCTTCTCGCCCTGCAGCGTTTCAACCAGCTGCGAGTCGCGCGCAGTCCCCAGGGTAGTGGTTACAATTGCCTGAGTCTCGCCACGGGTAAACAATGCTGAACCGTGAGTATTTTCCAGAACACCAACTTCAACATTAACGGGGCGAACCGTTTTCGTGTCACGTCCGTCAATACGTGGTTCGCCTTTGATAATGCGGCCACGAACAATGCTTTTTTCCAACTTGCTGAAGAATCCTTTAACTTCATCAGCAGTTGGTTGGCCTTCTTCTTCGCCTGCCAGTTTTTCAGCCGCTTCATTGCGCAGCTCATTCAAACGGCTATAACGAGCCATTTTGTCGCTAATGGTATAGGCTTCGTTAATCTGCTCAGCATAGCCTGCCTTAACAGCTTCTAACAGTTGAGTATTTACTTCTTCTGGCTGCCAATCCCACTTCTCTTTGCCCGCTTCTGCGGCAAACTCAGTGACGGCGTCCACGACAACCTGCATCTCTTGGTGCGCAAACAAAACAGCGCCAAGCATTTCGTCTTCTGTCAGCTCTTTTGCTTCAGACTCAACCATCAGAACAGCATCTTTGGTGCCAGCAACGACCATATCAAGCAGTGATGTTTCAAGCTGCTCATAAGACGGGTTCAGTACATAACCCTCTTCATCAGAGAAGGCGACACGAGCAGCACCAATAGGACCATTAAAAGGAACACCAGAAATGGACAGCGCAGCAGAGGTACCAATCATCGCTGCAATATCAGCATCCTGCGTTTTGTTGGCAGACATGACCGTACAAACAACCTGAACTTCGTTCATGAAACCATTCGGGAACAATGGACGAATAGGTCGGTCGATCAAACGAGAGGTCAATGTCTCTTTTTCACTTGGACGGTTTTCGCGCTTGATGAATCCGCCTGGAATTTTACCTACAGAGT
>JBFKTM010000058.1:0-10101 GCA_041636295.1 Oleiphilaceae bacterium | reverse complement strand
TACGACTTCTGTCTGAGAAGGCATTTCAGCAGTAATACCTTCAGGTAATTCGTATTCGACAGGATGAGAAAAGCCTAGAGTTAGGTTCAGTTTCTTACCTTGAACCTGCGCCCTGTAACCAACACCGACCAGCTGTAGCTTTTTCTCATAGCCTTGGCTCACACCAACAACCATGTTATTGACTAGAGCGCGGGTTGTTCCCGCTAATGCGCGAGATGATCTTGCTCCGTCACGTGCCGCAAAAGTAAGCACATTTTCTTCTTGCTTAACTTCAACTGCTGAATGAACACTTAATGTAAGTGAACCTTTACTACCTTTTACTTCGATTTCTTGCCCATCTAACTTCACCTGAGTTCCAGATGGCAGTTCGACAGGAGACTTAGCAACCCTTGACATGACTATCTCCTAGAATACGGTGCAGATGACTTCACCACCGATCCCTGCTTCACGAGCAGCACGATCAGTCATAACGCCCTTTGATGTTGACACGATTGCAACACCTAGACCACCTGAGACCTTGGGCAACTCGTCTACGCTCTTATACTGACGTAGACCTGGACGGCTTACACGCTTAATCTGTTCGATTACGGGCTTGCCTTCGAAGTACTTCAACTCAACAGTCAAAGTAGGCTTAACATCACCTTCAATGTTGAAGTCAGCGATAAAACCTTCTTGCTTCAGCACTTCGGCCAAAGAAACCTTCATTTTTGATGAAGGCATAGTGACAGAGACCTTTTCAGCCATCTGTCCATTACGAATACGCGTAAACATATCCGCAAGTGTATCTTGCATACTCATTAGAATGAGACTCCTGCTCTTTTTAGTTGTGCAGCGGAAAGAGAGCGACACTATACACTAGCTGTCGCTCTCAGAAAACCGCTTACCAACGGCAATATTACCAGCTAGCTTTTTTCAAGCCTGGAACATCACCGCTCATACCGTATTCGCGCAATTTAATACGAGACAACTTGAACTTACGATATACACCATGAGGACGACCAGTAACCTGACAGCGGTTACGTAGACGACAAGGGCTAGCATTACGTGGAAGCTTCTGCAGTTTAATCTGCGCATCCCAACGGTCGTCATCAGACGTGTTTGGATTTGCAATAATTGCTTTCAGCTCCGCACGCTTTTCTGCGTATTTCGCTACAGTTTTCTCGCGCTTTAATTCGCGCATTTTCATCGATATCTTTGCCATGATTCCTAACCTTATTTTTTAAAGGGGAAATTAAAGGCTTTCAACAAGGCGCGACCTTCGTCATCAGTACTTGCTGAAGTAGTGATCGTGATGTCCAAACCGCGAACCTTATCAACCTTATCGTATTCGATTTCAGGGAAGATAATTTGCTCACGAACACCCATGCTGTAATTTCCACGTCCGTCGAACGACTTAGGATTCAATCCGCGAAAATCGCGAACTCGAGGAATAGCAATATCCACTAATCGCTCGAAGAATTCCCACATGCGATCGCCACGTAGCGTCACCTTACAACCAATAGGGTAGCCTTCACGAATCTTAAAGCCTGCAACAGACCTTTTAGCCTTAGTGATAACTGGCTTTTGACCAGCTAGCTTCTCCATATCTGCCACAGCATTATCGAGTTGCTTCTTATCACCTAGCGCTTCGCCCACTCCCATGTTGAGAGTGATCTTTTCGATTTTGGGTACCTGCATAACGCTCTTGTAAGCGAACTCACTTTGCAGAGCAGGCATCACCTCTTTTTGATACACTTCTTTCATTTTAGGCATAATAACCACCTGCGAGCGTTAGCCGCCGATAACCTCGTTATTCGACTTATAGACACGGACTTTAGCGCCATCTTCCAAGACTTTAAAGCCAACCCGGTCTGCTTTATTTGTAGCTGAGTTGAATATAGCTACATTCGAAGCCTGAATTGGAGCCTCCTTTTCGACGATTCCGCCTGGAGTTCCCAACATTGGGTTTGGCTTGGTGTGTCGTTTAATCATATTGATACCTGATACAACAACACGACCATCTTGCAGAACGCGGACAATCTTGCCGCGCTTGCCTTTGTCCTTGCCCGCTATGACGATCACTTCATCGTCACGTTTGATCTTTTTCATAACCGGCCTCTCAATCCTTACAGCACTTCAGGTGCTAAAGAAACAATCTTCATGTATTTATCACCACGCAACTCACGAGTCACGGGGCCAAAAATACGAGTACCAATAGGCGCGCCCTGTTGGTTCAGCAATACCGCTGCGTTGCCATCGAAACGGATCAAAGACCCATCTGGACGACGCACACCTTTTCTAGTACGCACAACAACTGCACTCAGGACCTGACCTTTTTTAACCTTACCGCGTGGAATTGCTTCCTTTACGGTAACTTTTATTACGTCACCAATTCTAGCGTAGCGTCTATGTGAACCACCCAGAACCTTGATACACATAACGCGGCGAGCACCACTGTTATCTGCGACGTCTAGCATCGATTCAGTTTGAATCATCACTTTTCTCCAAAACTAACCAATGTGCCTTTTAGACAAGACTCCCAAAGAGGGTGAGTTACACTTTAGAAGCACGATCGACAATCTCAACCAACTTCCAGCATTTCGTCTTTGAGATAGGACGAGATTCCTGAATAGTTACTGTATCGCCGATATTACACTCATTATTTTCGTCATGAGCATGAAGCTTGGTTGAACGCTTCACGTATTTTCCATAAATAGGATGCTTAACGCGTCGCTCAATCAAGACAGTGATGGACTTATCCATCTTATCACTCACGACCTTACCGCTTAGCGTGCGAGCATTAGATGCAGCTTCAGTCATTTTTAGTTACCTGCCTTTTGGTTCAACACTGTCTTTACACGAGCGATGTCGCGTCTAACGTTGCTGAGTAGATGACTCTGGTTGAGTTGACCAGTAGACTTACGCATACGCAAATTAAACTGCTCTTTCAACAAGCTCATCAACTCTGTGTTCAGCTCTTCAACTGATTTTTCACGCAATTCATTCGCTTTCATTACATCACCGTCCTCGAAACAAATGTTGTAGGAACAGGCAATTTAGCTGCTGCCAAAGAAAATGCTTCACGAGCAAGCTCTTCAGAAACACCTTCAATCTCATACAACATGCGGCCTGGCTGAATCTGGCAAACCCAGTATTCAACGTTACCCTTACCTTTACCTTGACGAACTTCAAGTGGCTTTTGTGTAATTGGCTTGTCCGGGAATATACGAATCCAGATTTTACCACCACGCTTCACTCGACGAGTAATCGTTCTACGGGCCGCCTCAATTTGGCGCGCCGTGATTCGACCTCTACCAGTCGCCTTTAGGCCAAACTCACCAAAGCTAACTTTGCTTCCACGTTGGGCCAGGCCGCGGTTACGGCCTTTTTGCATTTTGCGAAATTTGGTACGTTTCGGTTGCAACATATTACGGCCCCTTACTTAGAAGCTTTAGAAGCTTTCTTCCGAGGTGCATCTTTCTCAGCTCGTACCTGCTCGATACCGCCAAGAATCTCACCTTTGAAGATCCAAACTTTTACACCAATAATACCGTAAGTAGTTGATGCTTCATGCGTCGCATAATCGATATCAGCACGCAGTGTATGCAGAGGCACTCGACCTTCGCGATACCACTCTGAGCGTGCGATCTCAGCACCACCTAAACGGCCACCAACCTGAATTTTGATCCCCTTCGCGCCTTGACGCATTGCATTTTGAACTGCACGCTTCATAGCTCGACGGAACATCACTCGACGCTCTAACTGACTCGCAACACTCGCTGCAACCAGTTTTGCATCAAGATCAGGCTTTCTAATCTCTTCGATGTTGATGTGCACAGGCACACCCATCATCTCACTAACTTCTCTACGCAATTTATCTACGTCTTCACCTTTCTTACCAATAACAATCCCTGGACGGGCGGTATGAATGGTTACACGTGCATTTTGCGCAGGACGCTCAATTACTACTTTACTTACTGAAGCTTTAACGAGGCGATTCATTAAAAATTCGCGAACTTCAATATCGTTCAGCAAGTTTTTCGAGTAATCAGCTTTATCTGCGTACCAGATCGAGTTGTGGTCTTTCACAATACCCAGTCTGATACCATTAGGATGTACCTTTTGACCCATCTGAGTATCTCCTAGTTATCAGCGACCTTAACCGTAATATGGCAAGTACGTTTTAATATACGGTCAGCTCGACCCTTGGCACGTGGTCTGATTCGCTTCATTGTCGGTGCTTCATCCACAAAAATGGTAGAGACTTTCAAATCGTCAACATCAAGACCGTCATTGTGCTCTGCGTTCGCTATCGCGGACTCAAGCACTTTTTTAATCAATTGCGCAGCTTTTTTAGGGCTGAACGACAAAATATTTAGGGCATCCTCAACGGCTTTTCCGCGAACTTGATCAGCTACCAAGCGCGCTTTCTGAGCAGATAGGTTAGCACCCTTTAATTTAGCGGCTACTTCCATCTTAATGACCTCTCAGACCTACCGTTTTTTGGCTTTTTTGTCTGCCGCGTGACCACGATAAGTACGTGTAGCAGCAAACTCGCCCAATTTATGACCAACCATATCTTCTGTAACAAATACTGGAACGTGTTGACGTCCATTATGCACAGCTATGGTCAGGCCAACCATCTCTGGAAATATTGTTGAACGACGAGACCAGGTTTTAATTGGCTTCTTGTCGTTCTTCTCCAGAGCTGTTTCTACCTTCTTCAATAAATGCAGGTCAATAAATGGACCTTTTTTTAAAGAACGTGACACAGCGTAATCCTCATTTATTAATTACTTGGCCGATCGACGACGCACTATCATCTTATCAGTACGCTTGTTTTTGCGAGTCTTATGACCTTTAGTCGGAACGCCCCAAGGTGTTACTGGATGACGTCCGCCAGAGGTTCTCCCTTCACCACCACCATGTGGATGGTCAACTGGGTTCATAACAACACCACGCACTGTTGGCCTTACACCGCGCCAACGTGATGCACCCGCTTTACCTAATTGACGCAGGCTATGCTCACTGTTTGATACCTCACCCAAGGTTGCACGACATTCGGACAACACTTTACGCATCTCACCAGAACGCAAACGCAAAGTTGCATATGCACCCTCACGCGCCACCAGCTGAGCATAAGTGCCCGCGCTTCGAGCAATCTGAGCGCCTTTACCAGGCTTTAACTCAATACAGTGAACAACACTACCCACGGGTATATTTCGCATTGGTAAAGTACTACCTACCTTGATAGGTGCATCTTCTCCTGAGCGAACTTCATCACCTGCCTTAACACCTTTTGGAGCGATAATGTAACGTCGTTCACCATCAAGGTATTTCAACAGAGCAATATGTGCGGATCGGTTTGGATCGTATTCAATACGCTCAACCACAGATGGAATACCATCTTTATTCCGCTTGAAATCTACAATTCTATAGTGCTGCTTGTGACCACCACCGATATGACGAGTAGTGATGCGGCCATTATTGTTACGACCACCAGACTTTGACTTCTTTTCTACCAACGGTGCATAAGGGCGACCCTTATGTAGATCAGGATGATACACCTTAACTACATGACGACGACCGGGAGACGTTGGTTTAGTTTTTACAACTGGCATAGTACGACTCCTACCTTACTCGACATCCATAAAGTCGATATCCTGACCTTCCGCCAACCTAACATAAGCTTTTTTAGTATCTTTACGCTTACCCAGACCGCGAACCGTGCGCTTAGTCTTGCCCTTAACGTTAGCAACCTGAACACCCTGAACCTTAACATCAAAAAGCTGCTCTACCGCTTTTTTGATCTCCAGTTTGGTAGCATCAGTTGCCACACGAAAAACAACCTGGCCAGACTCTGCAGCCAAAGATGCTTTTTCAGAAATAAGAGGACCTAGCAATACTTTATAAATACGCTCTTCGCTCATCCCAGCATCTCCTCGATCTTCTTCAGCGCAGGTACAGTCACTACAACCTTGTCATACGCCACCAGACTTACAGGATCAACTCCTACAACGTCACGAACATCAACACTTGGGATATTGCGAGAAGCAAGATACAAGTTTTCTTCTACGTTTTCAGAGATAACCAATGCGCTTTCAACACCCAAATCTTTCAACTGCGCAGTTAACGCCTTTGTCTTTGGAGTCTCAGCAACCATATCTTCGACAACAACAAGACGCTCTTGACGAACTAACTCAGAGTAAATAGATCTCAAAGCAGCCCGATACATCTTCTTGTTTACTTTTTGAGAATGGTCCTGCGGCTTGGCAGCAAACGTTACACCACCAGAACGCCAAATCGGGCTTCGAATCGTTCCCGCACGGGCACGACCAGTCCCCTTTTGACGCCATGGCTTTTTACCACCACCACTTACTTCAGATCGAGTCTTTTGTGCACGAGTACCCTGACGACCACCCGCCAAGTATGCAGTAACGACCTGATGAACCAATGTCTCATTAAATTCTTTAGCGAAGGTTGCATCAGATACAGATACAGACCCCTTACCAGAACCAGTGATTGTTAATTCCATTGTTTCTCCCCTTAGGCCTTAACTGCAGGCTTGACTACGACATCACCGCCAGTTGCACCAGGAACCGCACCCCTAATCATTATAAGGTTACGTTCCTCATCAACACGCACAACTTCCAGGCTTTGAACAGTTACCTGCTCTGCACCCATGTGACCCGCCATCTTCTTGCCTTTAAATACACGACCAGGAGTTTGACATTGACCAATAGAACCCGGCGCACGATGAGACAACGAGTTACCGTGCGTCGCATCTTGCATGCTAAAGTTCCATCGCTTAACACCACCCTGGAAGCCCTTACCCTTAGATCGACCAGTCACATCAACGACCTGACCAGCCTCAAAGAGAGAGACAGAGAATTCATCACCAGCTTTTAGATCTTCACCTTCGCCATCAGCGAGACGAAACTCCATAAGCCCACGACCTGCTTCAACACCTGCTTTAGCATAATGCCCAGCTGCCGCTTTAGAAACGCGAGACGCACGACGCGAACCGTATGCCACCTGCACTGCTCGATAGCCATCCACATCATCCGCTTTAACCTGAGTGACACGATTACCTTCAACTTCGATAACCGTCACAGGGATAGACTGACCTTCATCAGTAAAGATGCGGGTCATACCAGCCTTACGACCGATTAAACCAATTGCCATTTTTCACCTCTTAAGTGTACGGGGCTTTAACCCTCTATGGCCCTACATCCGTAGTTACACTTAACCAGCACAAGTGCTGGCTGAAACTTAACCCAAGCTTATCTGGACATCTACACCAGCAGCCAAATCAAGTTTCATCAATGCATCTACAGTTTTTTCCGTAGGTTCCACGATATCCAACAAACGCTTATGTGTACGAATTTCGTACTGATCCCGCGCATCTTTATTAACGTGAGGCGAAATCAACACAGTAAAGCGTTCTTTTCTTGTAGGCAAAGGGATTGGTCCACGAACTTGCGCACCAGTTCTTTTTGCCGTGTCTACGATTTCTTGCGTAGACTGATCAATCAGGCGGTAGTCAAAAGCCTTAAGCCTGATTCTGATTTTTTGACTTTGCATTAGATCAGAACTCCAGTTCCAAGCTTATTAATTTAAGCTGTCACCTTAGAAAAAAGGAGCCGCATTGTACGGTTTACAACCAACCGTGTCAACCCCATTTAAATAGCACAAACAAAAAGGGCTGCTGACGCAGCCCTTTTTGTGTCATTAACTATCGATTACTCGATAATCTTAGCAACAACACCAGCACCAACTGTACGGCCACCTTCACGAATCGCGAAACGCAGACCTTCTTCCATCGCGATAGGAGCGATCAAAGTAGCAGTTAACTGAACGTTATCGCCAGGCATTACCATTTCAACACCTTCCGGCAATTCACAAGCACCAGTTACATCGGTAGTACGGAAGTAGAACTGAGGACGGTACCCCTTAAAGAATGGAGTGTGACGACCACCCTCATCCTTGCTAAGAATATACACTTCAGCCTCAAACTGAGTGTGCGGGTTAACCGAACCAGGAACTACAAGAACCTGACCACGCTCAACTTCGTCACGCTTAGTACCACGCAACAGAACACCAACGTTTTCACCTGCACGACCTTCGTCTAGCAGCTTACGGAACATTTCTACACCAGTACAAGTAGTAGTGATAGTGTCTTTCAGACCAACGATCTCGATAGTATCGCCAACTTTAACAATACCACGCTCTACACGACCAGTTACAACAGTACCACGACCTGAGATTGAGAACACATCCTCAACAGGCATCAAGAATGGCTGATCAATTGCACGCTCAGGCTCAGGAATGTACTCATCAAGAGTTTCAACCAACTTCTTAACAGCAGAAGTACCAAGCTCGTTATCATCTTCACCATTCAACGCCATCAACGCTGAACCAGCAATAATTGGAGTGTCATCTCCTGGGAACTCGTACTGATCCAGAAGCTCACGCAGCTCCATTTCAACCAGCTCAAGCATCTCATTGTACTCTTCAGTACCAACACCGCCACAGTCCTCAGCCAACAGGTCAGCTTTGTTTAGGAATACAACAATGTATGGAACACCAACCTGACGTGAAAGCAGGATGTGCTCACGAGTCTGAGGCATAGGACCATCAGTCGCACCACACACAAGGATCGCACCATCCATCTGAGCAGCACCAGTAATCATGTTTTTAACATAATCGGCGTGTCCTGGACAGTCAACGTGCGCGTAGTGACGATTAGGAGAATCATACTCAACGTGAGAAGTAGCGATAGTAATACCGCGCTCTCTTTCTTCAGGCGCGTTATCAATACCGTCAAATGCTACAGCATTACCACCCCAAACTTCCGCACAAACACGAGTAAGTGCTGCAGTCAAAGTAGTTTTACCATGGTCAACGTGACCGATGGTACCAACGTTTACGTGTGGTTTGGAACGTTCAAATTTTTCTTTTGCCACGATACACCTCTTAACTCTCTAAGATCAATATTAAGACTTGTTAATAATTGCTTCTGCAATGTTATTCGGAGCTTCTGAATACTTCAAAAACTCCATTGTATAGGTTGCGCGACCCTGAGTAGCTGAACGCAAATCTGTCGCATAGCCAAACATCTCTGACAGCGGCACCTCTGCATCAACAACCTTACCGGCTGCATTATCACCCATCCCCTGAATCAAACCACGACGACGGTTGAGATCGCCTACAACGTCACCCATATTCTCTTCAGGTGTAACCACCTCAACCTTCATTACAGGCTCTAACAACACAGCCCCGCCACTCTGTGACAGCTTCTTTGTTGCCATACTACCTGCGATCTTAAAGGCCATCTCATTAGAGTCAACATCATGATACGACCCATCGTACAAAGTCGCCTTCAGACCCAACAAAGGATAGCCCGCAAGAACACCATTTTGCATCTGCTCTGCAATACCCTTCTGAACTGCCGGTATGTATTCTTTAGGAACCACACCACCAACAATTTCATTTACAAACTCCAGATCATCCTCACCCTCTTCACGAGGCTCAAATCTAATCCAGACATGACCATATTGGCCACGACCGCCAGACTGACGCACAAATTTGCCTTCAATCTCACAAGTGTTACGTATCGCTTCTCGGTAAGCAACCTGAGGCTTACCTATATTAGCTTCGACACTAAACTCGCGCCGCATGCGATCAACGATAATATCAAGATGCAACTCACCCATTCCAGAGATAATGGTCTGACCTGTCTCTTCGTCTGTTTTGACCCGGAAAGATGGATCTTCTTGCGCCAACTTACCCAGCGCAACACCCATTTTTTCCTGATCCGCTTTGGTTCTAGGCTCAACTGCCACGGAGATCACCGGCTCTGGAAACTCCATACGCTCAAGCGTTATAGGCGCATTGAGCGCACACAACGTATCGCCAGTAGTAACATCCTTAAGCCCTATCCCTGCTGCAATATCACCAGCGCGAACCTCTTTAATTTCTTCACGACTGTTAGAGTGCATTTGCACCATGCGACCAATGCGCTCTTTTTTCCCCTTCACTGGATTAAGGAGCGTACTTCCCGACTCCAAAACACCTGAATACACCCTAAAAAACGTCAGTGTACCCACAAACGGGTCGGTC
>JBFKTM010000057.1:0-10112 GCA_041636295.1 Oleiphilaceae bacterium | reverse complement strand
TGCAATATCGGGTTTTAGAAAAATCAGATCCGGACATAACTGTGCCGCCTTTGCCGATGACATCGCCGTTCGCACCCCCTATTGTCGCGCCTCATAACTGCAGGTGGCAATCACGCCCCGGTTGGTAGGCTATCCACCAACAGCCAGCGGCAAACCTCGCAGTGCTGGGTTATCTCTCACCTCGACAGCGGCGTAAAAACAGTCGCAATCACAGTGGACTATTTTTCGTGTTCCCATTCAGCATACTCTCTATGTACTCAACCTAACAAACTGTATATATAGACAGTTAATTATGACACCACAGCATAAAATTGAACAACAATAATGGTTAAAAAATGAGTCATATTTCACTGATCGTGTTAAACTACGCGACCAATCAAAATCAATAATTATCGGCTAAAAGCTCTTGGGTATTACCTTCCGAAGTGTTGGCATCTCAGGGAAGAATGCTGGGGAATAATCCATGAATTCAACTGCTCCTTTGGCACAGCAAACCAGCTGTGTACAACTTAAAGGGTCTCTACTGCCCCTGACTGTTCTGGAACTGCTTTATTTTGACGCGGCCCAATTATCTGCAGAGCTTGCTGAGAAAGCCGCACAAGCGCCTGAGTTTTTTAAAGATTTGCCGGTTGTTATTGGCCTGTCAAAATTCGATGACACCAATGGAACCGTCAATTTTGAAGCATTAATCGACATCTGCAAGACGCTTTCCATTAAACCTGTTGCGGTACGGGGCGGTTCCGAAGCACAGCAAGTTGCTGCCAAACTGGCAGGGCTGGCCCATATGGCGGCACAGAAAGAGCGCTCTCAACCTGCGGCAGACACAGCCCCCATTGAGGCGTCGGTTGTCACTGAGACAGCTGACGAACCAGAACTGGCTGAACAGCAGTCAGCCGAAGAGCCAGAAACAAGCACCACCGAGAGTGGCAAAACAGCAGCGCCCTCAGAGTCGCCAACAACCAATGAAGCAAAACCGCAAACCAGTCGCATCATCTATCAACCAGTTCGTTCAGGGCAGCAAATTTATGCCCAGAATGGCGATTTAATCGTACTGGCCCAAGTCAGTGCCGGCGCAGAAATTCTGGCTGATGGCAACATTCATGTCTACGGCCCTCTCCGGGGACGAGCACTGGCAGGCGTCCGAGGCAACACCGAAGCACGAATTTTTTGTCAGAGCCTTGAAGCAGAACTTGTATCCATCGCTGGACAGTATAAAATCAGCGAAGATCTACAGAATGGAAACTGGAAAAAGCCAGCACAGATTCACCTTTCTGACGAAAAACTAACCGTAAAACCTCTTGTTGATTAGGCAAAACCCCATAACAGGAGGCGTAAACAGGATATAAAAAAACGGACCTTTTTAGTCGCTGACAAGGTCCGGACAAATGATAGGGACAATCAGCAACGATTAACCACGACAAACGGGAACCAGACATTGGCTAAAATAATAGTTATTACATCAGGTAAAGGCGGCGTTGGTAAAACCACCACCAGCGCATCCGTCGCAACAGGGCTGGCAAAACGCGGTCATAAAACCGTCGTTATCGACTTCGATGTAGGCCTGCGAAATCTTGATCTTATTATGAACTGCGAACGCAGGGTTGTTTATGACTTCGTTAATGTTATTAATGAAGAAGCCAGCCTGAATCAGGCTCTGATCAAAGATAAACACGTCGATGACCTGTACATCTTACCGGCCTCTCAAACCCGCGACAAAGACGCATTGACGCAACAGGGCGTTGAGCGTGTGCTGAACGAGTTGGCGGAACGTTTTGAGTACATTATTTGTGACTCCCCTGCGGGTATCGAACATGGTGCGCAGATGGCACTGTACTATGCCGACGAAGCAATTATCGTTACCAACCCGGAAGTCTCCTCTGTTCGCGACTCAGACCGCATTCTGGGTATTCTGCAAAGTAAGTCAAAGCGCGCAGAAATGGGGCTTGACCCCGTAACTGAGCACTTGCTGCTGACTCGCTACAACCCGGCACGGGCTGAAACCGGTGAAATGCTTGGGGTAGACGATGTAAAAGATATACTAGCCATTAAACTGCTGGGTGTTATTCCTGAATCCCAAACCGTCTTAAGTGCTTCAAACCAAGGCGTACCGGTCATACTTGATGAAAGTAGCGACGCGGGCCAAGCCTACCAAGATGCGGTCGACCGACTACTTGGCGAAGAGCGTGAACATCGATTCCTGGAAGTTGAGAAAAAAGGATTCTTTAAAAGGATGTTTAGGGGGTAAGAATGAGTTTTTTGGACTATTTTAAAACAAAGAAAACCAATACGGCATCCATTGCCAAAGAACGACTGCAGATTATCGTTGCACATGAGCGCACCAAGCGGGATCAGCCCGATTATCTTCCGCAATTACAACAGGAAATTCTTGATGTGATTCGTAAGTATGTGCCAATTGATCAAGACCAGGTGCAGGTACAGCTTGATAAAAACGGTAACTGTTCTGTATTGGAACTCAATGTAACACTGCCAGATTAATCTGGCCGAAGCGTAAGCGGGTATGATGTCAAAGACAGCCCGCTTAGCTCCCTCCTTTCCTCCCACATTATCTCCATTTGCCATAACACCCTGTTAACAACATTCCCCTTTCTATATTAACCACCATCATGCCGTTTTTAGCGTAGCTCTTGGATAGCTCAAAAATCATCTTGCATGGATTTTTTTCATGATTATACTGTATATATAAACAGGTATTTTTTCATGAATAAACTAATTGATCTGCTACAGCACCAGAATTTAATCTGGGCCGGCAAAGCCACCCCCTCGACTCCCAATGTTACCAGCTCCGGCTTCTCAGCGCTTGATGAGCAGCTAGGCGGTGGCTTTCCAGACCATGGCGTAATTGAAATAGCCAGTGATACCGGTATTGGAGAGATCAGGCTACTGCTCCCCCATTTACAACAGCGGCAACAACTTCACCGGCAACGACTGCTGGTATTTATTGCCGCTCCTGGCCAGATCAACGGGCAGCTATTAAGCGCCAGTGGGTTTAACCTGAAGCAGGTCTTGCTTATTTCCCCGTCCTCACCTAAAGAGGCCCTCTGGGCTTCCGAACAGTGTTTAAAAAGTGGTGCCTGTTACGCCGTAATGCTCTGGTCAAACAGACTCGAAATACATCAGGCTAAACGGCTGCAACTTGCATCAGAAACCGGTGACAGTATTCAGTTTGTATTGAAACGCCAGCGTTTGAACCGTATCTCCCTGCCGGTTCCACTCAGCCTTTCGTGTGCACCTCATCAGCAAGGCATTGAAGTCACGGTTAATAAACGTAAAGGGGGATGGCCATCCCAACCTTTTACCGTCAACATGTCCGAGCAATGGCCCGCACTCACGACCGCCTCACTGCCAGACAACCTCATCCCCTTTCCTCATGCTAATGCTGTGTAACCATGACTCTCTGGCTTTACCTGCATTTCCCAGCCTTGCAGCTCGATACGCTTTACCGAACACAGCATGAACTGCCCATTATTATTGTCGACGGCAGAAACAGCGACATTGTGCAGCTCAATGAGACCGCTCAAGCACAAGGCATTAAAAAAGGTATGGGGCTAGGCACAGCAGCCTCACTCTGTCGTGATCTATGCGTTTACCCTTACGACCCAGAGATAGAAAAAAGCAGATTACTGGAAGCAGCACAATGGCTATACCTAGTGACATCGGATATCGCCTTTTACGAGCCTGATGGCTTACTGCTAAAAGTAAGCCACATGCTCACCCTGCATCATGGACTGGCCCACTACTGGCAGACCCTGCAAGCACACATCAACCGGCTTCAACTCAGATACCAGTATGCCACCGGTTGCTCGCCATTAGCCGCCCGACTGTTTTCCCGGGCAGGGCTGAATCAAGTGAGTGATAACAGCGACGGTCTATCATCACAGCTAAAACGCTACCCACTAACGGCGACGGATTTGCCACTAAAGACCATAGAAAAATTAGCAAGAGTGGGGATTCATCAGGTCGCTGACCTGCTGACAACGCCGCTATTGGATATTGCCACACGTTTTGATAGCGAACTGGTGAGTTATTTAGGGCGCCTGACCGGGGATCTCCCCCACCCGGTCGATTTCTATCATCCACCAGAATCCTTCAAGCGCTACCTTGAGCTGCTATTCGATATTGAAAATGTTCAGTGGCTACAAAAACCGTTAGCTAAACTGCTGGAACAACTGGAAACCTTCTTAAAACTTCGAGATCAACTGGCCCACGAACTAAAACTTTCACTACACCAGCGAGACAGTGAAGACTGCATTGTTACCATAACCTCCGCACAGGGAGACTACCAAGCAGAAAAGTGGCTGAGACTGAGTCAGTTAACGCTGGAACGCATTAGCCTTAATGCCCCGGTCACCGGCCTGACCCTTGAAACAGTACGCATTGTTGCCAGAACCGCCGATGAAGGTGATCTGTTTGCCGGAAAAAGAGGCGCACTATCGTCCGCAGAGCTGATATCCCTGCTGCAGGCCAAGCTCGGCACAAACAGCGTAACCGCTCTTTCACTATCGGAAGACTATCGCCCCGAGCGAGCCTGCCTACCGTGCGCCCCGCTAACCTCCACCACTATCCCGTTTGACCGGTTACGTCCCAGCCTGCTGCTACCCCACCCCCAACGACTGACCGAGAAGGTTAAACTGATGATGGGGCCTGAACGGATAGTCACCGGGTGGTGGGATCATAACGATGTCGTGCGGGACTACTTTATTGCCCGTAGCGAACAGGGCCGTTGGTTATGGGTCTTTCGCACCCCTCAGCAGCAGTGGTTTCTACACGGGGTCTTTAGCTGATGGCTTATGCCGAACTCTTTTGCCAAAGCAACTTCTCCTTCCTAGTAGGAGCCTCTCACCCCGAAGAACTGGTTCGTCAGGCCTATTTTTTAAACTACCGCGCGATTGCCATTACTGATGAGTGCTCCGTTGCCGGCGTGGTTCGGGCATATACCGAAATCAAAAACCACCACCTGGGCATCAAGTTGATTGTCGGCAGCATGTTCCGACTGGAAGATCTGCAGTTAATCCTGATCTGCCCCAGCCGGAAAGCCTATGGAGAGCTATGCCGCATTATTACCAACGCCCGGCGCAGAGCGATAAAAGGTCAATACCAATTGTCACAATGGGATCTGCTATCGGTTAAGCACTGCCTGGTTATCTGGCTACCCGCCGGCTCTAAAAAAATTCAACAAGATAACCAATGGGGTAGCTGGCTATTAAAACATCACCCGACACGGCTATGGCTGGGGCTACAGCGCCATCTTCTCAGCAATGACCGCGAATATCAGCAGCACTGCCTAACATTAGCCGATCAGCTGGGGCTGCCCATTACCGCTTGCGGGGGCGTGGTAATGCACCACGCCAACCGACTAATGCTTCACCATACGCTCACGGCAATTCGTGAAGGCACAACCATCGCCAAGGCTGGCTATCACTTATTACCCAATGCCGAGCGAGCACTCCGTTCGCAAGCCAAGCTGGCGACGCTATTTCATCCGTCATGGCTAGCTGAAACCATCACCATAGCTGACCGCTGCCACTTCGGTCTGGAAACATTGAAATACGAGTATCCCCATGAGTTAGTACCACAAGGTCAGACCCCTATGGGATACTTACGGCTGCTGGTTGAACAGGGCGTAGCCAAACGGTTTCCTGACGGTATCAGCCAGCCCATCAGACAGACCATCGACAAAGAGCTTTCACTTATTGAGGCGCTGAACTACCCGTTTTTCTTTCTTACCATCCACGACATTGTGATGTTTGCACAACGGCAGGGCATTCTCTATCAGGGACGAGGGTCAGCGGCTAACTCCATCGTCTGTTACTGCCTGGAGATCACCTCGGTCGACCCCAGGCAGATTTCGGTACTGTTTGAGCGGTTCATCAGTAAAGAGCGTAATGAGCCCCCCGACATTGATGTCGACTTTGAACACTCGCGCCGAGAAGAGGTCATTCAGTACATCTACCAGAAATACGGTAGAGAGCGGGCCGCACTGGCTGCCACCGTAATCACCTACCGGCTGAAAATGGCGATACGTGAGGTTGGCAAGTCCTTGGGTATTCACCGCACTCAGTTGGAGTTTTTTATCAAAAACATCAACCGCCGAGACAGGGGGCTACACTGGCAAACACAAATCGTGGAGCTGGGTTTGGAGCCTCGTTCCCCCAAAGGAAAACAGTTTATTGAGCTGGTGAATGAGATTATCGGCTTCCCTCGCCACCTCTCTCAACATGTCGGCGGCTTCATTATCTCGGCCGGCCCACTGTATGAGCTAGTGCCCGTTGAGAATGCCTCAATGGACAACAGAACCGTCATCCAGTGGGACAAGGATGATTTGGAGAGCCTGGGGCTGCTTAAAGTCGATGTACTGGCGCTGGGGATGCTTACGGCAATTCGCAAGTGCTTTAAACTGGTACAGCAGCATCATCAACGAGCACTCACCATTGCCGATATCACACGCATGCAGGACGATGCCAGGGTTTACCGCATGATTCAACACGCCGACACCGTTGGTGTTTTTCAAATAGAGTCCAGGGCACAAATGAGCATGCTGCCCCGGCTAAAACCAGCAAACTACTATGATCTCGTGATTCAAATTGCCATTGTGCGCCCAGGCCCTATTCAGGGGGATATGGTGCACCCATTCCTAAAACGGCGGAACGGTGAAGAGAGAGTCGAATACCCTTCAGAAGCGGTAAAGGAAGTGCTCTCCCGCACCTTGGGCGTGCCGATTTTTCAGGAGCAGGTAATTAAGTTGGCCATGGTGGCCGCCGGATTTACTGCCGGCGAAGCCGACCAACTGCGACGAGCCATGGCCTCCTGGAAGAAGAACGGCAAGCTCATGCAGTTTAAAGCCAAGCTTATTGAGGGAATGCAATCTCGGGGGTATGACCGCCCTTTCGCGGAGCGTATTTTTGAGCAAATATGCGGCTTCGGTGAATATGGCTTTCCAGAGAGCCATTCTGCCTCATTTGCGGTATTGGCTTACACTTCAGCATGGCTAAAATGCTACTACCCCGAGGCATTTTACACCGCACTTTTAAACAGTCTGCCCATGGGTTTTTACAGCGCCTCACAACTAATACAGGATGCCCGACGGCATGGTGTTCGTGTACTCCCGGCCTGTATCAATAACTCTCAATATCACCATATGATGGTCACTGATCATAAGCAATTGGCCATTCGACTGGGCCTGCGCATTGTTAAGGGGCTGGCGGAAAAAAGCTGTCACCAACTGTTGAGCCTCAGACCACCTCAAGGCTTTGCATCACTGTCTGAAATAAAAGCGACAGGGGTCTCCCATAAGATGATCCAACAGCTGGCCAGTGCTGATGCCTTCCGCTCAATCTCCGGCAACCGCTATGCCGCCAGGTGGTCATTAATGAACCGGGAAGACGAACTTCCCCTATTTGAAAAGGTGCCCCTTCACAGCAACTATCCCTTACAACCCAGTGAAATAGAGACGTTAACCGAAGACTATGCCGCAACCGGGCTCTCGCTGAATAAGCATCCAATCACCCTACTCGATGAAGCGGGGCGACTGGGACGTTTCACCCGTATGAGGGAGCTTGCCGCCAAGCCACACAAATCACTGGTCTCGGTGGTTGGCGTGGTAACCGGCAAACAGGCACCGGGCACCGCATCGGGGGTAACCTTCTTCACGCTGGAAGATGACACCGGCAACATCAACGTGGTGGTCTGGGCAGGTACAGCCCGAGCCCAGAAAAAGCCCTATATGACCGCCAAGATCCTTAAGGTAAAAGGCCTTCTCGAAAAAGAGGGTGAGGTGATACATGTCATCGCAGGAAAGCTCAATGACTTAACCGACCAGCTTTCTGCACTACAAACTACATCCCGAGATTTCCATTAATCGGGTAGCACATCAGAACGGGGTCAGCACCTCAGAACGGGGGTCAGAGTAGGTAACCTACTCTGACCCCATTATCCAAACTTTCAACTTTCAACTTTCAACTTTTACTACCTACCACTTGGCATAATGATCTTCCATAAATCCGGGCACATTCTCCAACGTAATTTTTGTGCCATTGGCGTCAATCACCCAGCCAGAAAAATGACCAAACATCTGCTTGAAGTTTGATGCCATAAAAAACACATCAATCTTCTCTTCCCGCTTACCGCAAGGCTCAAACGTCAACTCCAACAGGCCATCGGTGGTTTTGACCCGCCACGGTTTCTCCGGCTGGTATCGATCAAATTCAAATATCGCCATATTGAGTTTTGTCAACGCGCCATCAACCCACAAACAGTTTTCGGTCACTCCCGTCTCATTGACCCCTGCCGCAAGATTTAGCCCTATCCGCTTACCATCCCCCAGCTGGCCGGAAAAACACGCCCAGTTCCAGGCCGTTTCCCGGCGCATATAACCACAACTCCAATCTAAGCTGGCACTTGCCGATTGGGAGTTCAGTTGATAGGTTTTGCCTTCACACCGCACCGTACCCTCCGCAATCAAGCCGGCTTCTTTCTGGGTGAAAACCCACCCGTTATAGCCTGCTTTAGAGCAAATTCTAAGCGGTGTAAATTCAGCGGGTTGTGAAACGCTTACATCCATGGCGATGGTCTTTCCGATAGAGACTTTCAGATGACGCTGTCGTCCATCATCACTACTGGTCATTTCAACGCTATCACCAAGCCACCTGAAGTAACTATTACCCGAGTTGGGGCGTGGCTCGATAGAAGTACCCACCGCCAACGGCTGTAACAAGCTCCGTTCATGCAACTGCCGGGTTTTCAAATCATAGACATACAAAAAAGCATTACTCACCCACTTCAGATCGACAATAGCGATACCGGCAATGATCTCTTCATTCATTAATCCGACAAACTGGAACTGATTAAAAGCAGCACGTTTACGAATTCCTTTTATGGGCTTATCCATCGGCGTACGCAAGTCATAGTCCATATAGTTAACTTCCGACACGACTTGGTCAATCTCACCCAATAGTGGCTGGGCATTCTCTTGAATCAGTTTTAATTCCACGTTTGGTTTCACTGTATTCCCTCATTCAACAAAGCAACAATTCAACACCAGTAATTCGAACGTTCTTACCAAAACGCCTAATAATTATCATTTATTGACAGTGGAGAGTGCTAGACTCTTGATCCTGGTGTATTTATTTAGCTCTCTGTAAAGCCCAGTTTTAAAACCCAAAACAACTTTTTCGGTACTGCTTTCGATTTTAAACAAAAATTTCATTTTTTTATTCGAATTAGAGCATTTATACTAAAAAGGCTGTTAGATTCCAATCCTATTTTTCGAGCACTCAAAAGTTTAACTATGAATTCCACCTTTTTAGCGTTTTTATCAAACCTGCTTCTGGCCTCCCTATTGCTATTCTCCAACACCGTATTTTCTGAAGAGATCCCTCTGGAAGCACCGGACTGGAGTGAGCGTACGCAAGAAGGAAATATCACCATTTTTACCCGGCCTCACACAGGGTCCAGCTTTGAAGCGTTCAAGGCTGTTGCTGTACTCGATGCACCTCTCAGTAACATCATGGCGGTGATGGCGAATCCACTTTCCTGTACTGAGTGGGTCTTTGGCTGCACAGTCTCCTACGGTTTTGATGCAGAAAGTTTCAATAACCGCTACGCCTATTCAGTCAATGATATGCCTTGGCCCTTTAAAGACCGGGATTATGTACTCCACATCAAAACAACCAGCAAACCCGATAGCGGTGAGATCCTGATGCATATGGAAGCGTCAGAGAACAAAAAAGACGTCACAGAAGATTACCTGCGCGTTTCGGTGGCACAAACCGTCTATATACTAAAAGCACTCAATGACGGTAAAACGGAGATGACCTGGCTGCAACATACCGATCCAGGCGGTGTCTTGCCGGGCTGGTTAGTAAACTCATTAATTGTTGATATTCCCGTTAAATCACTGCAGGCACTTGAACGCGTTGCCCAACTAGACAAATATAAGAATGCCGACATTGTTTATGATGAACAGGGCATAATTAAAGGAGTTGACTCAAAATTGAGCCACCAGGCTACCACAGACTAGCAGGCACCCCTAAAATAGAGATGAATGTCATCGTTCATCTCTATTAAAAGCCCCTTCCCTGTCACATTTCTTCACG
>JBFKTM010000056.1:0-10232 GCA_041636295.1 Oleiphilaceae bacterium | reverse complement strand
GACATCACTGATGCTGATTCCATAGTTAAGACGATTTGCATCACTCAACACTTCTCCCAGCATAGCCTCAATACTGAAGACACCACTGATAAACCCCTGAAAATGTTGATGTACATAATCCTCGCGGGATTGCGCCTGGTCATAATCTGCGTTGAACACCGGCAGATACATAATCAGCGCCTTTGTCTCTTCATTCGCTTGGACCAACTGAATCGGTGCCGTCGCCACAGGGATGCCCAAAGAGCGGGCTTTCATCAGGGCTTGTCGTCGTTCGGTACTGGCGGCAAGATTTAAACCGTGGGCTCGTTTATTTGCTACAAGCGGATAGATATAGAGTACCGGGTAATACTCATCGCGCTGGGGTGCCACCACCACATTCCCCTCGGCAGTCATCTCTGTAAAAGTAAAGTCAGGAAAGCCGCTGGCTCGGAGCTGAGACTCATAGCGACCGCGTGCTCCCGCCTCTACAACCTCTGTCCAGCCAACCCCCTGGAAGGCGGAATCCTGATCAAGCAGAATGGTGGAGAACGCCTCAAACTCATCATAGGTAACATGAGTCGAGCCTCGGTAAAAGGCCGCATAAGCGCGCAATTTATTAGTAGACATTTTCAGCCGTTCTTCAATCTTCAGGAAAAAGCGTTGCGCATTTTCTGCGATCTCATTTTCGATTATCTGGTGTCGTGAATTCGTCGAGACAAAGAACAGGACTAACACTCCGGAAAAGATAATCAACGTGGGCAGTGCAATCTGCACCTTTCGATCCATGGAGAGGCGCTTGTGATAGGAAAAGGCGGTTAAAAGCAGCGGAGTAAAAAGTAATACGCCAATGGTGTCCCCTATCCACCAGGTTAACCAGGTAAAACCATAATTTTCAAATGCGATTATCCCATTAAAATATAATGTGGTAACGCCAATGGAGGCCGCAACAATACAACCAGCCGGGCCGACAAACAACACAAACCGGACAATATCCCGGGGGGATTCAATCAGCGAAGTGGCACCAATCAAGCGTCGAAAAAGATGGAACCCTGCCAGCCCCTGCACAATGGCTCCCAGCGCTATGACCGTAACGGGAAGTGTCACCGCCCAGTTCATCTCAGCAAAATTTTGAGTTGCAACACCCAGGTTGAGTAGGAACGAGCCGACGCCAATACCGGCTGCAGCCGACGTCCGTTGCATAAGAAAAAGACTGGCAAGGGCGACGCCGGACGCTGGCCAAACCGCCGAAGCAAAACCCGGCGGTATTGCTAACATCAATCCAAGTCGGCCGGCCAGGTAATACCCCAGCGCAGCAAGTAAAAAGTGAAGAAGCGGCTTTGTCATAATACTAATCTATAGGGTGATATTTGTAGTGTAGTCGATTTTTGATCTGCGACCTTATTTCCCTAGTCTATTCAGCCCGTAATGCATCAATAGGATTTAGCCTGGCCGCCTGAATGGCGGGGGTGACCCCCGCGACTAATCCAATGATCAGCGCCAACAGCAACGATAGTAGCAAATAGAGCGGGTTTAACAGAACGGGCAATGCTGGCAGCCCGATAGTGATGGCCAGAAGAATCAGCAGCATCAACAGCAGACCTGCCCCCCCTCCCAATAAAGCCAGGGTCGCGGCCTCCCCCAGAAATAGCAATAGAATCTGTCGCCGAGTGCCACCTAAGGCGCGCAACAATCCGATTTCACTGGTTCGCTCCCGCACCGTTGTACTCATGATGGTCAGTATTCCAACACCGCCAACAAAGAGCGAGATCGAGCCCAGAGCGGCTATTGCCATTGTCAAAACAGCGAGAATACTGTCGAGACTACTCATCATCTGATCTTGGGAGGTGATCGTAAAGTCTTCGCTACCATGCCTGGCAATAAGATGCTGCCGTACCCGTTCGCTAATCTGTTCACTGCTGATAGCTGCCGTAAACACCACATCAATCTCCATCAAACCTTCCCGGTTAAACATTTGCAGCGCCTTATCGATGGGGATATAGATGATGTCATCCAGGTCAAATCCCAACATCTGGCCTTTTTTTTCCATCACGCCAATAACCCGGAAGCGCTGCCCCCCGACCCTGACGATCTGGCCTAGCGGGTTATCTGAGCCAAACAACGCCTGTTTAACCTTATAGCCCAAAACCGTGTAAGCACGGGAGTGACCGGCCTGATCTTCAGGCAAAAAGCGACCCATGATGACATTAAACCGCCATGCTTGGGCGGTTTGATAGCCCGCACCGATAATATCGCTTTTCCGCGACCGGTGACCGTACTCAATCGTTCCCACCCCCTGCACAATGGGGGCAATGGCTTCGATATGCGGCAAGCTATAAAGCGACTCGGCATCAGCCAACGACAGTGGCCGGGTGGTGCTTAAGATGCCCCCCATCCCCTGGGTCAGGGTTTTCCCCGGGTTTATCGCCATGATGCGCGTCCCGAACTGCGAAAAGTTATCCAACACATAATAACGCACCCCTTCACCAATAGCGGTCAACAAGGCGACCGCTGCAATACCGATGGCGATCCCTAATGCAGTAAGGCCTGTGCGCAACGGACTACTTAGCAGTGAGCGGAACACTAACCTCAAGCCATCAACCACCCGCATATCAGGTGCCTCGGTTCGACATCAGTGCCTCAACCGGCGCTAATTGCGCTGCCCGTTGTGCCGGTAGATAGGCGAAAACCATGGCAGTAACCACCGCTACAGAGAGTGAAGCTACTTTAGCCCACCAGGGGGCAATGAAGGGAATGCCGGGATAGAGCGAACGTATCAGCCAGAGCAGCGATTCACTAAGTAACAGCCCCAGTACGCCACCGACGACGGCCATGGTCGTCGCCTCGGCCAGAAACAGCCAACGCACCGTTCTATTGCTGGCACCCAACGCCTTAATCAGACCAATTTCGGCAGTTCGCTGACTGACAGAAATAAGCATCACATTCATAATCAGAATGCCGGCAACAACCAGACTAATCGCCCCAATTCCACTAACGGCCAGCGTCATGGTTTTTATGATGTTATCAAAGGAGGCAAGCAATGCATCCTGGGTTACAATAGTCACATCTTCTTCGCCTTCATGCTGCACCGTTAGGGTTTTAAGCAGTCGCTGCTTGGTCTGCTCCAGCGTGGTCAAAGACCTCACTTCAACAAAGATACGAAACAACCCCTGCTGATTAAACAGCATCTGAGCACTGGCTACAGGAATGATCATAATCTCCGACATATCCATTCCCAGTGATTGGCCGGTGTCCTCCAGTATACCGACAACTCTGAACCGGCGATCACCCGCCCTTACCCACTGCCCTAACGCCCGCTGCGCTCCAAATAGCTCTTTTCTTAAGGTGGCACCCAATACACACACGGCATCGGCCTGATAATCCGGCAGCTCCGGCAACAACCGTCCTTGCTTGATAGCAAGTTTGCGGATCGAAAAGAAGTGCACATTGGTGCCAATGGTGACGGCCTCCCGGCTTCGGCCACCAAATGACACCTGCGAAGTACCGGCAATCAGCGGGGCAATATTGGCCACCCCAGCTACCCGGCTCAGCGCCCGGGCATCAGCCAGCGTTAGATCTCGCGGGCTTTCACCGGTGATCGGTGGAAGCCCGCCCGTGGTCTCTTTTTTTCCCGGCAGAATAATCAATGTGTTTTTACCAAGAAACGAAAACTCTCCCAATACAAAGAGCCGAGCACCTTCACCGAGCCCGGTTAACAGATTAACGGCCATTACGCCGATCGACATCGCGATCAGCAACATAGTGGTACGGAAGCCGTGACGCTGCAACGTCTTAGCGTTATACAGCAACAGATCCGCGAGTCGCATCTCAGCTACCGCTTTACAGGCTCTGAAGCGACAAGCGTGGCTGAGGGTTGCTTCGATGCCGGATCGTCTAATCGCTTATCCTCCACGATCTGGCCATCGACCATTCGTAACTGCCGCTTCGCCCGCTTCCCCAGCTCCATATCGTGGGTCACGACGATCAACGTAATTCCCTCTTGGTTCAGTGATTCCAACACGTTGACTACCTCGCTACCAGAAACGGTATCAAGATTGCCAGTAGGCTCGTCCGCCAAAAGCAAATCGGGTTTCATGATCAGTGCCCGACCGATAGCGACCCGCTGCCGCTGCCCACCCGAGAGCTGATTGGGCAGATGATGGGCACGCTCCATCAGCCCCATCCGCTTAAGAATATCAACCACTTTGCGCCGACGCTCTTTAGGCGGCATCCCCGACAAGACTAACGGCAGTTCAATATTCTCCTGGGCGGTCAATCGGGGAATCAAGTGGTAAGCCTGAAACACAAATCCTATATGGCCACGACGAAAGGTAGCTCGCGCTTCTTCTTTTAACGTGCTGGTATTGGTGTCATTCAACTGGTATTCACCACGGGTAGGCAGATCAAGCAGCCCAAGAATATTCAGTAGGGTCGACTTACCGGACCCTGATGGCCCCATCACCGAGATATACTCACCATCCGCTATGGTGAGATCAATATTATTAAGGGCATGCACGACCTGATCGCCCAATATAAACTCCCGACACAGCTGAGTAATACGAATCATTGTCCCTTATTCCCTATACCCACCGAGCGGCTGGCTTTGTTCGGGCTCCACTAAGGCACCGGCTTCGGCCCCCACCGTATCCAGCGACAATAACACCCGGTCGCCTTCTGCCAACCCCTGTTGAACTTCGGTATAAACCCAGTTACTGATGCCCGGTGTTAGCGAGACCGCTTCGAGTTGCCGGTTATCACCGTTAAACCGCAATACCTGACTTCCCTCCAAAATCGTTTCCGTAGGGACTCTCAAAACCGCTGTTTTTTTATCCAGAATGATTTCAATATCGGCACTGTAGCCGACCAGCAAGGTAATATCCGTAGGTTTCTGATCAAGTTTAACGTCGATATCAACGGTTCGAGCCTGCTTCTCATAGTCTTTGACATAAGGCGCAATACGCGTCACTTTTCCAGAGAAGTGACGCGTCCGAAACGCATCCAGGGTTACTCGCGCCGGCATACCCACCTGAATCGCCGCCGCATCAACTTCGTCGATAGGGGCACGAACATAAAGGCAGCGATCATCAATCAGATCGACCGCCGGCGGCGTCGCTACACCGGGCGGTGAGGGCGTCACATACTCGCCAATTTCACCATTAATTTCTGCCACAACCCCATCAAATGGTGCCCTGAGAATGGTCTGGTCATACAGCGACTGCTGCAAACGCACCATCGCTTCAGCTTCGGCAATGGTCGAGCGAGCACCATCACAGGCCAGACCAGATATTTGAGCCTTGGTGTTCGCAGTATCCAGTCGTTCTTCGGAAGTCAGACCGTTTTTAGCCAGCGTCTGTTGACGGCTGGCTTCACGCTGGTCACGGGCCGCAGCGAAGCAGAGCTCTTTCTCTTTTTGCCGACTCTCCGCGAGATGCGCCTGGGCCTGGGCCAGTTGCGCCTGTTTATCTTTATTCCACAGTGTCAGCAGCACCTGCCCGGCCTTTACCCTATCGCCATCATCCACATTGAGTTCAGCCACCTGACCGCCAATCGGGAGCGATAACTTGGATCGCTGACAGGCCATAATCGTACCGGCCCGTGTGTTGGCGACGGTGGCTTCCACCACGCCCTTTTCGACCGTGGTCAGCGTCACCTCAATCACCTCAGGCTTCGATAACGCCCAATAACCGGCTCCCACCAGCAAAATCAAAATACCCACAAAAATCAGCTTTTTCACGGCTTCATCCACTATCGCTAAATCCATCTATCGCCATTCAGTATAGTGTCCCGACAGTGAAAACTCTGGTAACCCGGTTCAAATAATAATCACCTCAACACCACGCGGGTATTTCAGATCACTGCTACACCCGTTAAAATGGTCGATTTCCCCCACGATGCGATCCACACAAACAAGGAAACTCATGGCAATTAACTGGTTCCCCGGCCACATGCACAAGGCCCGCAAAGAGATTAAGGAGATCATGCCTCAGATTGATCTGATCATTGAGGTGCTGGATGCTCGTATACCTTTCAGCAGTGAGAATCCGTTGGTTGATGGACTGAGAGGGGAGAAACCCTGCATAAAGGTGTTGAACAAGAGTGACCTTGCCGACCCTGAATTAACCGAGCGGTGGGTGAAATATCTGGAGCAGAGCCAAGGTGTCAGGGCGATTCCATTAACCTCCGAACAGCCCGGTCAGGTCAAACAGCTGTTAGAGCTGTGCCGCCAGATGCTGCCCGGCAAAGCCCAGTCTGATAAGTTGATCCGCACCATGATCATGGGTATACCCAATGTCGGCAAGTCAACATTAATTAATACGCTGGCTGGTCGCGTAATTGCCAAAACCGGGAACGAACCCGCCGTTACCAAGCGCCAACAGAAGATAAACCTGCAGAATGGCATCGTGCTCTCCGACACCCCCGGATTTTTATGGCCCAAGCTTGAACCCGAGTGTTGCGGCTATCGACTGGCGGTGACCGGCGCCGTCAAAGATACCGCCATCGAGTATGAAGATGTTGCCTTCTATGCAGCCGAGTTTTTACTAAAAGCCTACCCAGAGGCCGTTAAACAGCGCTATCAACTGGATGCGACACCCGGTAGCGATCTAGAGTTGATGGAGACAATCGGCAAAAAGCGCGGCTGTCTACGCCCTGGCGGTAGGGTCAACCTACACAAAGCTTCAGAAATACTGCTCAACGAGTTAAGAGACGGAACCCTGGGACGGCTCACACTGGAAACACCGGAAGAGGTAGCAGAGGAACAGGCAGTATTGGCAGAAGAGAAAGCAGCCAAAAAAGCCGCCCGGGAAGCGCGTAAGAAAAGTAGAAAACAGTAATTTGCATATAAGGCAATATAAGGGGTCAGACCCAGCGGGTCTGACCCCACAAACTGCAAGCGGTTACATAGTCAGATAAAGGAAAAAATGATGGCAAGGAAGCCACGAGTTCATGATGCGAATGTAACACAACACGTCATTCAGCGGGGTTGTAATCGAAATGTCTGCTTTTTTAACGAAGCGGATTACCAATTTTACCTTGATGGACTGAAGATCGCTTCAGAGAAAATGACATGTGAAGTTCATGCATATGTATTGATGAGCAATCATGTCCATTTATTGGTTACACCCAGAAAGGAGGGAGCATTAGCAGGGTTCATGAAGTTGATTGGGCAACGTTATACGCAATACGTCAACTATCGATACGAAAGAACGGGCTCTATGTGGGAAGGCCGTTACAAGAGTAGTGTAATTGACACAGACCTGTATTTGCTGACTTGTTACCGCTATATAGAGCTAAATCCGGTTCGTGCCGGTATGACCCAACGTCCGAGTGAGTACCGCTGGTCGAGTGCTAGATGGCACGGATTGGGTGAAAGAGATGAGATAGTGAGAGACCATGAGCTCTATAATAAACTAGGTGTGACAGAGGCAGAGCGGCAGGCTCATTATCGAGCCCTGTTTCGGTATGATGTCAATTTGAAGCCTGCCATATAAGGGGTCAGACCCAGCGGGTCTGACCCCGGCTCGTACACGCTAGGCCTTAAACTTAGTATAAATGCCGCTACAAGCTTTCACCCCGACCAGTACCAGCGCTCCGGCAATAATGCCTGCAATCGCATCGACCACGACGGGCATAATGGCGGCGAGGAAGCCACCCACCGCCGGTAAGCTATGAACCGCGTCAGTCACAAAGTGAGAGATTTCGTGGGCGATGGGTAAACCATGCATCAAAATGCCGCCACCCACCATAAACATGGCGGCCGTACCGACCACCGATAGAATTTTCATCAGGTATGGGGCAAAGCTCAATAGGCCGTTACCCACGATACGTTTGAACTGACCCCAAGCATCTGCAGTGGCACTTTTTACCAGATAAAGCCCTGCATCATCCATCTTGACGATCGCCGCCACAAGGCCATACACCCCCACCGTAATGGCCAACGCCAGCATAGAAACGACGGCAACCTGCATACCAAAAGCGGCTTCTTGAACCGTTCCCAGCACAATCACAATGATCTCCGCAGAGAGAATAAAGTCAGTTCGAATGGCCCCTTTTATCTTCTGCTTTTCCAGCTGAACCAGATCCACCTCTGGATCACTTAATGCCTTGAGTTTTTCAGCATGTTCAGCCTCATCTTCGGCTTTGCTATGCAGAAACTTGTGTGCCAGTTTTTCAAACCCCTCGAAGCAGAGGTAAGCCCCGCCCAACATCAGCAGTAAAGTGATTGCCCAAGGTGCAAAGGCACTGATCAGCAAAGCTGCGGGTACCAGAATGAGCTTATTCTTAAACGAGCCTTTGGCCACTGCCCATACCACCGGCAGCTCCCGCTCCGCTCGTACGCCGGAGACTTGCTCAGCGTTTAAGGCGAGATCATCGCCCAATACGCCGCCAGTTTTTTTGGCCGCCACTTTAGACATCATTGCTACGTCGTCCAATACTGAGGCAATATCATCAATCAAGGCTAACAGGCTGGATGAAGCCATTTGAAAACTCCTGAAAATACAAAAAGGTAGAATTGTTAAGAAAGAACATCACCGCAATGATCTGGCCCCTATTGATCCATCAATAGGACTTGGCCACCATCGCGGTGAAAAGTAAGAGAGGAAGTATACCCAAGCGATTATCTATCGAGAACGCTAACAAGACAGAAAAACGCAATCAATCTCAGCACCTTTTTTACGGCGCTATAAAATAGTTTTACTGACCGACTCTGACAATTCGCTCTCCAGCCCGTTGCTGTCGACCACGCTAACGGCAAAGATATGTTTACCGTTGGCCAAATTGTCCAGATTATATGCCGTCACATCACCGTTGACTTCATACATAGTCTCTACACTGCCATCTTCGGTGGTATGGTAGATACGGAAACTATCAATTTCATAAAGTTCCAGGTCGCTTCCGTCTGCACGTTGGCTCGGCAAATTCCATGACAGGCTGGCTGAGCGGCTGTTCACCGGTTGCTGCTGGGCAGGTGGGGCAATGGATGCGGTCGACGCTCCACCGCCACCGCCACACCCAACCAGCGCTAATGGTGCGATACTCAAGACAGAGGTCAGCACTGCACTGCGTAAATGACGTTGTAATTTAAGCATTTGTCTGACCTGCCATTTCGATACCAGCTTTCGCTCAATCAATATCTCACCTAACTGTTTATGAGTAATCGCTTGCGATGATATCGCCTCTTCAAGCTGTTCTTTGGAAATTAGGTGTTTCTCCAGAAGCAGATCGCCCAGTCGCGTTTTTTTTACTGCCCGTGATCCCATTGCTGCTACTCCGTGCCCGTGTCACATCTAATTCAATGACGCCCACTCTAACGTTTTTCTATCAACCATTCTAGAGAGCCTCTGATTAATTCGTCTCAGTTTTGACATTCACTTTGCTCAATTTAGTTTCTTTATTCTAATTTCTCTCGTTAGCATCAACCTGCCCGATCAGTTTATTGGGCCACTGCCTTTCCTACTTGTTAAGGAGGTAAAGATGATGATTAATTTATGCAAAAACAGCCTGTTAGCTTACCTATGGCACTTACATATTGAAGATCCGATGAGTGTACTTAACTTCAATTGTGACAATATTGATGGCGGCAGTTAGTACTTATTTACTTTTTTATTCATAGCCATTCTGCTAGGTCGTTCATCACCAGCAAAGGGCTGTACCCATAATGGGTCAGCCCTTTTCACTTTTATATTCGAGCATTCGGCTGTTATAGTCCGCTCCCATAGTGATTTACTACTTGTCTGTTCAATCAGTCATCTATTATATCAATAGTCATTTAAAGGAGCCGGTCTTGCCTGCGGTTACTACTTATTATCTTGAGATGAACGCCCCCTCGGAGCTTGTTGCAAAATCCGTTGCCAACGGTTTAACCATTATCGAGTGTGAAGAGAGCCAGTTTCAATTCAACCGCTTTCTCTATCAGTTTATTGGGGGGGCCTGGGAGTGGACCGACAAGCTGGCCTGGAGTGATGAACAATGGAAAGAGCTTGTAGAGAGCGACGCTCACCGCACTTTCGTGGCCTATTTCAACGGAGCCATTGCCGGTTATTTCGAACTCTATCGGCCCAATGACCGTGAGGTTGAGATTCTTTATTTTGGACTCGCTGAGCAATTTATTGGCAAAGGGATGGGAGGCTACCTGCTATCACAGGCGATTGAATCGGCGTGGAACTGGTCAGGTACGGAGCGCGTATGGGTACATACCTGCAGTCTGGATCACCCCAGTGCACTACAGAACTATCAGGCCCGAGGTTTGAAAATCT